>CAMBEY010000126.1 GCA_945865705.1 Candidatus Sulfopaludibacter sp. SbA3 | reverse complement strand
CATCAATGCGTCTGGACATTACAGAATTCCGCGATTTCTTCTGAACGATTTCACGCGGTATTGGCGCACGGTAACAGTGGATTTTGTATACAAACAACGAACGGAACCAGGCAAAAAGTGGGCCTTGCGGAATGCGAAGCTACGGATGTCCCGGAAACTCATTTTTGCATCGGGTCTACTTCGCTGCTTTAATTGTCAGATTGATCCGAAAGCAGCCACGGCCCGGGAGGCACTTGGAACGCCATATTTCGATACGACCAAGCTGTTAACCTATATCGAGGATGAATTGCACCAAACACCGCTCGATATACTTGCGCAGGGGGCACTCCGGCAAGCGATCGACCCCGACACTGGATTGAAATTGTTTAACAGCTATGATCGGTTCCTGAACATTCTGGATGACCCTGGAAAACGGGTTGAACTTGAGGATCTGAAGGAACCTCAAATCGGGACCTCCGTTGTATGGAAAGAAATTAGCGATTTGAGTAGAACCTTTCAGGCTGGCCTTATCGAACTGTTTTTTGGGAACGACAAGGAGCTTTGCGATATAACTACTCAGTACGGGGTGTTCTGATGAGACCCATAGGGTTTTCGACAGGAGCGGTATCGAGGGGGGACTTTGCTACCGCCTTAGATCGCCTCCGCCAAGAAAGTGTGAGAGTTGTAGAGCTTTCCGCGCTTCGGTTGGAGGAACTGGAACCGCTTGTGCGTGCATTGCCAAATCTCGATTTGCGAGGGTTCGATTTTGTTTCATTTCATGCCCCGAGCCATTTTGCGCCTGCTGATGAAACGCACGTCCTCGAATTATTGCAACGTGTGGTTGAGCGTTTAATTCCGGTCATTGTGCATCCGAATGTAATATTCAATCCTGATAAATGGAGATGGATGGATAAATTCCTGTTCATCGAAAATATGGACAAACGCATGTCAATCGGGCAAACCGCCCGCGATTTAGCTCCCCTATTTGGATTATTTCCGCATGCGCGACTCTGCTGTGATCTTGGACATGCCCGGCAAATCGATCCCACGATGACGGAAGCTCGCCTAATTCTTGATACTTTTCGAGACCGCATCGGGGAGATTCACATCAGCGATGTTAATACCAGTAGCCGACATGACCCGCTTTCTCTCTTCACCATGAATGCATTTCGTTCGGTGGCGGAACTGATTCCTGAAATGGTCCCGATTGTTCTGGAAACTCTTGTAGACAATGGTCAAAGCGATATACCCACCGAAATCGAACGTGCGCGTAGCTCGCTCAATTTCAATAATCAGCCGACTCTCCAGTAGATCACTTAACTGCTGGGTTCTTAAAGTATAGGGTAGTCTACTGCACGGAACCGGGCGGCGTCTGCGCCTGCATTAGCGCGAAGCGGCCCAGCGTAGTGAGGGCGTCGAAGCTCGGCAGCGTCAGCGCGCCGAAGCAGTCGTCCACATACTCGCGGCGGCGCATGCCCACCAGCGCGCAGGAGAGGCCGTCGAGATTCAGCAGCGTGTTCAGCGCCATCTGGCTCAATGTTGATTTGTCGTCCGGGTAGCCGGCCTGCAGCAGTCGCTCGCGCACATGGTCGGAGGCTTTTTGCTGCGATTTCGAGACGTAGCGTGCGGCCTCCTCGAAGACCGCCGGGATCATCTCGACGAAGCGGCTCCACCATTGCTTCCACTCTTGATGCTCGCCGTAGAGTTGCTGGCACTCCATCGCCCAGCGCTCGATGGGCTGGATCAGGCGCAGGTAATAGACCTGCTCCCAGTGCGCCAGCGACTGAATCTGCGGCAGCATTTTGGAGATATATTCGGCGATGCCGCCCTCGAGGCCGCTGAACAGCGGGACTTCGAATTGCGCGTGCAACTCCTTCTCCATCTTGCCGACCGGCTCGACGATCGCCGCGATCTGCTCGCGCGCCGGGGCGGCCTCACCGGGACGCATGAAGTCCGCCAGGCGCACCATGCTGTTCTTCTGAAATGCGTTCAGCGGACGATTGGCCAGCACGCCGATGCCTTTTGACTGGCAGTAATCCAGCGCCGTTTTATTTTCATTGTTAATCTCCAGCGCGCCGCCACTCTCGAAGACGTTCAGCGGTAGCTGCACCACGCGGAAATGATGTTTCGGCGAAACGGACTCCGCCGCTTCCCAGCAGCGCGCGATGCTGGTGGCCGTCGGCTGGCTCTCGGGATGCCCAAAATTATTCGAGCTGATGCCGTACCAGCCCAGCTCGCCCGCCGCGACTTTGCTTTCCAGAAACGCGAAGGCCTCGCGCACGCGACGGTAAAATTCCTTGCGATGACTGTCGTCCACCGCGCCCTTGTGCGACTGATCTTCCAGATAATATTCCGGGTTGTGCAGAAGATAGACGTCCACAAAATTGCGCCGCAGACGTTGTGCGCTGCGCCGCAGTTGCGTCTCCAGAAACTCGGGATGGATGCAGTGCCAGATGCCCTCGCCGTACTCAACCACTTCGGAAAACTGCTGCTTCATGGCCAGCGCCATGTTCTGACCCTGAATATATCCGCCCTTGGTAACCAGCACCGTTCCGTGATCGGGATAATCTTGCAGGACTTTTCCCACCATTGTCTCCGCGAGGCCGTCGCCATAATTCGCGCTGGTGTCGATCAGGTTCCCGCCGCGGTCGAGATAGGCGCGCAATGCCTGCTCGTGCGCTGAGTTGCCGTCGATCACGCGATAGCAGCCGAAGCCCAGCGGGTGGCAGTTCAGTCCGGTATTGCCGAGCGGGCGACGCGGCGGCGCGGTGTTGGCCGCAGAGTTGGCTGCAGAGTTGGCTGCAGAGTTGAATGACATGGGGAGAATCCTTCTGACGATCGAAACAATATGAGGCTAATAGGCAGACTACACTACAACTTCTTGACCCCGCAACTTGACTCAGGAATCGTCGTGCGGCTTATTTTTTCCGAGCTGATTTTGCCGGCTTGGGCTTGCTTGCCTTGGCCGGCAGCGAACTGGCGAAGGCGATGGACGGCTTGAGACACTTGCGCACGGCGGGCACGGTAGTGGTTTCGGCGGCGTCAACGAAAACAAATCCGCGCATGGGCCGCCCGGTAAACTCCATCGGATACACCCCGGGCCGTTCGAGCATCGCATCATATTCCTGGGGCGCGACGCGCAGCATCAACTGATCCTTCACGATCCCGCAGCACATATGGCCGCCGAGCATGAAGGCAATGCCGCCAAACATTTTCTTCTCGACCAGCGAGCTATTTTCGCCGATCGCCACGCGAACGAGATCGGCCAATACCGGATCGAATGCCATTTCCGCCTCCTGATAATGACGAAACACATTTTACTTCGCCGCGCGGCTTCTTGACGGAGTTTTGCGCGATATATTACGATCAATGTCTTTCCACTTCCCGCCGGAGAAGCCAGTGACGGAATCCACGACCGCCGAGTTGCTCAAGACCGCGCTGAACGCCACGCACCGCAGTATGGGTGCGAAGATGGTGCCGTTCGGCGGCTGGGACATGCCGGTCGAGTACAGCGGCATCATCGCCGAGCACCTGGCCGTGCGCACGCGCGCGGGTCTGTTTGACGTCAGCCACATGGGCCGCGTGGATATCGAAGACGGGCCGCAGGCCGGCTCCGCGCTGGCGCTGCTGCAATCCATCACCTGCAACGATGTCGCCAAGCTCCAGCTTGGCCAGGCGCACTACAACGCGCTGCTGAATGCGCGCGCCGGCATCGTGGACGACATTCTCATCCACAAAGTTTCCGACCGGCATTATTTTCTCTGCATCAACGCGGCGCGCCGCGCGCAGGACCTGGCGTGGATCACGGTGAACAATCAGCACGGCGCGCGCATCACCAACCGCAGCGATGAGACTTCACAGATCGCGCTGCAAGGCCCGCGCGCGCTGGCGATCCTCCAGCCGTTCACCACAACCGACCTCGGCGCGATTCGCTATTACTGGTACACGTCGGGCGAGGTGATGGGCGTGCCCGCGCGCATCGCCCGCACTGGCTACACCGGCGAAGACGGCTTCGAGCTGTATATTCCCGTAGCGGAGTCAGAGCGAATGTGGAACGGACTTCTCAATGCGGGCAAGGGCGAGGATATGCTGCCCGCCGGCCTCGGCTGCCGCAACACGCTGCGCCTCGAGTCCGCCATGCTGCTCTACGGGCACGACATGGACGAGACCACCACGCCGCTGGAATCGAATCTCGGATGGATCACCAAGCTCGACAAGGGTGAATTTCTCGGGCGCGAAGTTTTGTTGGAGCAGAAGGCCAAAGGCGTCGCGCAACAGTTGGTGGGCTTCCGCATGATCGATCGCGGCATCGCCCGCGACGATGCGCCTATCTGGAAAGACGGCCAGCGAATCGGCAAAGTAACCAGCGGGTCGCACGTCCCATTTTTGAAACAGAACATCGGGCTGGCGCGCGTTCCGTCGGCGAACGCCAAGCACGGCGAGCGCATTGAGATTGAGATTCGCGGGCAGATGGTCGCGGCGGAAGTCGTGCCCACACCGTTCTACAAGCGAGTCAAAAATTAGTGTTGAACGAATAAAGGCAGGCAGGAACGATATGAGTCAAGCTAACTATCCCGCGCAATTTCGCTATTCCACCGAGCACGAATGGGTTGATGCGCCAAGCCCATCTGCCGCGACGGTGGGCATCACCGACCACGCCCAGCACGCGCTCGGCGACATTGTGTTTGTGGACCTGCCGCGCGTGGGCACTGCGGTCGAGGCGGGCAAGCCCTGTGGTTCGGTTGAGTCCGTGAAGGCGGTCTCGGAGATTTTCTCGCCGGTAACGGGCGAAGTTACAGAAGTGAACGCGACGCTTGCCGAACATCCGGAGATCGTCAATCAGGACCCGCATGTCAAGGGCTGGATGATTAAGGTTTCGCTCGCGGCGGGTGGCGTGCCGTCTGAACTGATGACCGCCGCGCAGTATCAGGAGTTGCTAAAGCAGGAAGGCAGCTAGCAGCGGAATAGCGCCAGACTCTTTCAGTTGTCATCCTGAGCGTAGCGAAGGATCTGCTTTTCCCTTCGATTGAAAAACAAAAGCAGATCCTTCGCTACGCTCAGGATGACAACGAGGTTAAGTTGAATCAACCATGAGATACCTTCCCAAATCGCCCGTCGAACGCCAGGAAATGCTGGCCTCCATTGGCGTCGCTTCCGTCGAGGAACTGTTCGCGGGCATCCCCGCTTCGGCGCGGCTGAAGCGTCCGCTGGCGATGGACACCGGCAAATCGGAAGTGGAAGTCCTGCGCTACTTCCGCGAGCGCGCCGCCGAGAATGCGCGTGAGTTCACCAGCTTCCTTGGCGCGGGCGTCTACGACCACTTCCGTCCCGCCGTGGTGGATGCGCTGATTTCGCGCAGTGAGTTCTTCACCGCCTACACGCCCTATCAGCCCGAGATCAGCCAAGGCACGCTGCAGGCCATCTTCGAATTTCAGACGCTCATCTGCCAGCTCACCGGCATGGATGTGTCGAACGCCTCGCTCTATGACGGCTCGACTGCGCTGCCCGAAGCCGCCATGATGGCCATCCGCCTGACTAATCGCAAGCGCGTTCTGGTGGCGCGTTCCGTACACCCTGAATATCGTTTGGTGCTGGCCACTTACCTACAGCATCAGGGCATTCAGATTGATGAAATCGGCTGGACGCCGTCCGGCCAGGTGGACTCTTCCGCGATTGCTGCAAAGTTGGGCAGCGATGTCGCCGCCGTGATTGTACAGTCTCCCAACTTTTTCGGCGTGGTCGAGGAAGTTGCCTCCATCGCCCCGTTCGCGCATGAGGCCGGCGCGTTGCAAGTGGTGATGATCGCCGAGCCGTTGTCGCTCGGCATCGTGCGCCCGCCCGCCGAGGCCGACATCGTTGCCGGCGAAGGGCAGAGCTTCGGCGTCGCGCCCAGCTACGGCGGGCCGTTCGCGGGATTCATCGCCACGCGCGAAAAATTTGTCCGCAACATGCCGGGGCGTCTGGTGGGCCAGACCGTGGATTCGAGCGGCGAGCGCGGCTTCTGCCTGACGCTGGCCACGCGCGAGCAGCACATCCGCCGCGAGAAGGCCACCTCGAACATCTGCACGAATCAGGCGCTCTGCGCGCTGATGGTTACAATTTTCCTGTCGCTGCACGGCAAGCAGGGGCTGCGCGATCTGGCGCTGCAGAATCTGGCGAAAGCCGGCTACGCCGCCGAGCGCTTCCGCAAGGCCGGCGCGCGGGTGCGCTTCAGCGGCCCATTCTTCAACGAGATGGTGATCACAGGCTTTCCCTCGCGCTCCGGCGTCTCCACAATTAACGACAAGCTAACGGCGCAGAAAATTATCGGCGGCTTCGATCTGGGCCGCTATTACCCCGAGCTGGCGGGCGACCAGTTGTTGTGCTTCACCGAGACGCCCACGCGCGAGAAGATCGACCAACTTGTGGAGATGCTGGTGGGCTAGGTTTTCTTGTTTGTCATCCTGAGCGCAGCGAAGGATATGCTTTTCGTCGAAGTAAACCAAAAGCATATCCTTCGCTGCGCTCAGGATGACATCGTAAGAAGAGAAAAGTAGAAACAATGAGCAATCAGGACATCAAGAAAGCCAGACGGCACCTGACGCAGAACGAAGGGCTGATCTTCGAGGGCAGCTCGCCGGGCAAAGTCGGCGTGGAGATGCCGCCGCTCGATGTGCCCGCGCTCGACCCCGCCCGCGCGCTGGGCGCGCAGCTTGTGCGCGACGAGATTGCAGGCTTCCCCGAGGTTAGCGAGATGGAAGTGGTGCGCCACTTCACTCGTCTGTCCACGTGGAACTACGGCGTTGATCTGGGCGCGTATCTGCTCGGCTCCTGCACCATGAAGTATAATCCGAAGATCAATGAAGTCGTGGCGCGCCTGGAGGGCATCGGCAACGCGCACCCTTATCAGCCGGAGAATCTTTCGCAAGGCTGCCTGCGCATCATGAAGCACCTCGCCGACGCGCTGCTCGAGATCGTGGGCATGGACGCCATCACGTTGCAGCCCGCCGCCGGAGCGCATGGCGAGATGACCGGCCTGCTGCTGATCCGCGCATATCTTGAGTCCAAAGGCAATGCGCGCCGCAAGGTTCTGGTGCCCGATTCGGCGCACGGGACCAACCCCGCGTCGGCATATCAGGTCGGCTATCAGACGCAGAACCTGCCCTCGAACGCGCGCGGCACCGTGGACCTCGCCGTCCTCGACCGGATGATGAACGAGGATGTCGCCGCGCTGATGCTGACCAATCCCAATACCCTCGGCGTCTTCGACGATCAGATTGTGGAGATCGCCGAGATCGTGCATTCGCGCGGCGGGCTGATCTACATGGACGGGGCAAATTTGAACGCCCTGTTGGGCGTTAGTCGTCCCGGCGACTTCGGCATCGACGTGCTGCACCTGAATCTGCATAAAACTTTTTCGACGCCCCACGGCGGCGGCGGACCGGGCGCGGGTCCGGTGGCCGTGAAGAAACACCTCGAACCATTCCTGCCTATCCCGCGCGTGCGCGAGAACGCCGACGGCACGCTCGGGCTCGACTTCGATCAGCCGAAAACGGTGGGCCGCGTGCGCGCGTTTTACGGTAACTACGGCATGCTGGTGCGCGCGCTGGCCTTCATCCTCGCCAACGGCTCGGACGGCCTGCGCCAGGTAACTGACGACGCCGTGCTCAACTCCCGCTACGTCCGCAAGGGCCTCGAGGATTACTACGAGCTGCCCTATCCCGCGCCCACGCTGCATGAGTGCGTCTTCAGCGACAAGCGCCAATTGAAAAACGGCGTGCGCACCGGCGACATTGCCAAGCGCCTGATCGACTACGGCTTCCATCCCTACACGGTGAGCTTCCCGCTGATCGTCCCCGGCGCGCTGATGATCGAGCCGACGGAGAGCGAGAGCAAGCAGGAACTCGACCTGCTGATTGACGCGCTACAATGCATCGCCCGCGAAGCCGAGACCGAGCCCGAGACGGTGCTCAACGCCCCGCACACCACGCGCGTCGGCCGCATGGACGAAGTGCAAGCCGCCCGCAAGCCCATCCTCCGCTGGAAACCGTAACTTGCCGCGAATCCCACAGAGCCGCGCGCGTTAGCAAGCGGACACGTACGATGAACC
>CAMBEY010000125.1 GCA_945865705.1 Candidatus Sulfopaludibacter sp. SbA3 | reverse complement strand
AGCTCCGGTGAGGGCGCTGCCAGTGCCTTGGACACCCCGACCGGTGGTGCTGTTGCTCTGGAAGTAGCCGCCATAGTTCAGTCCGGTGCCGGCGAGGGAAATACCGTGGACGCCCCGCCCCGACAAGGTCGTCCCGAAGACACCCCACCCCGAACCTCCGTGGGATCCCCATACCCCAATGCCATTCACACCGGTACCGTTGTTGATGCCCCGCACGCCAGCGGAGTATCCGCCGGGTGCCGCTGACGTGATGGTGCCCGCTCCGCCGACGGCGAAAGCGTCGGTCGAGAATGACTCTCCGGCTATTCCGGCATAAATGCCGGTAGTTGCGGTGTGGACACCATGTACGCCCGTCCCGTCGGTGCTGAGGCTCTCGCCGTAGACGCCCTTGGTGAAACCGCTGCCGGCGGTATGCGTTCCGCTGATAGCCGTTGTCCCGGCCGCCGTGCTGACAGTCTGCAGCGCCGTGAAGGTGTTGGTGCCCAATATCGCCGCCGTGCCTGCGATCTTGCTCGGCCAATCGCCGCCGCCGGATCAATGTCCGCGTTCACGATGGTGTTGTCCACGATCTCCGATGACGCGATGCAGGGCGCGGGGCAGGCTACGTCCGTGGCCGTGCCGCCCAGCGGCAGATTCGTGAGTAGGGAGTCGTCGCCGATGAATTTGCCGCCGCCACTCACTCGGATGTCACCGCCACTCACTTCCAACTTACTCACGGGTGTGATGGTTCCTATTCCGACGTTGCCGCTGCCGCTGACTTGCAGCAGGCGTGCCGGGGCGTGCAGGCCTCCCGTGGCTGGCGAGCGTTCCACGTAAAACGCGTCCTCGCCCGCGCCCGGTGCGCCGCCGATGTTCACGCGCCAGCCGGGGTTCGCCGCGTCCAGGCCTTTGTGGCCTGCTCCGTTGAAGTATTGGTTCCACGAGAAGAATCCCTGGTTCGCGTTGCTCGACATGCGGAAGCGTCCTACGTTCACGCCGGTGTTGCCCATGAAGGCATCGCCGCTCAGGTTCGCGCTGACGCCCACGATGTTGCCGGGCAGCCCCGTCCATCCGCCTACGTCGAGCGGTCCCGCCGGCGTCGCCGCGCCGATGCCGATCTTGCCCGCCGACTCGGTGATCACCGAGTTCACCACATTCACTCCGCCCACATCGAACTTCGCGATAGTGTCAACCGTACCAACCGCCGCCGTCGGTAGTGAGTCAGTGAGTTAGTTGGAGTCAGTCGAGTCAGTAGAGTTATAGGAGTTATAGGAGTCATTGACTCCGTCCGCAGTGGGGTTGCGCAGATAGGCCGAGGCAGGCAGGCCGCCGAGTGTCTCGGAGGCACCCGCCTTCAGCCAGACGATCCCGCGACAGGCAGCGCGCCACTGAACTGTATCTGTCCCGGCACGCTGGACTGCGTGGCATCACTCTCCGCTGCAGGCACTGCGAGTCGCATCGGCAATAGAACCATGCGAGCTGTCAATACAATCGCGTTGAGGGTTGCTGCGAACTTTACCGGAATGGAATTAAACTGGATCGGGTGCATAAACATCTCTCTCCTTGAGTGATAACTAGACCGGTTTCCGCGAAGGTGTATCCCGCCCTTTGATGTCCTTGGATGTTGTTTTTCATTGGGTTGAGTTTTCAGCCCTCGGGTTCCACGGGATACATCTCAAGTGGAACAGGTCTAGAGTCTCAGACAAGTGATTGACAAATGGTTTCAACGGCCCGGGGGGGGGTAGTCCGAAGAATGAAATTCCCCTACAGTATACGCACCGCCATGCAGAATAACTTCAACATTTCATCGGCCCAGTTCGCAAAGGAGTACACGACCTGTAATCTCTTTTCCTCAGATGTGGAAAGTGGAAAAGAGAATCGAATCACTTTTTCCAGTCAAACAGGTGCTTCCAGGGACTGGCGGAGCGCGACCCTTGCGGAGCGCGGTGTCGGCGGACGCGCAGTGCATAGTGCAGCAGGCTGAGCAATACCGTGTATTGTGGAGCATCGAGCGATTCGGGCAGACCCAGCACGCGGGGCGGCAGGCCGATGCGGGCGGGCATGAGCAAAACGCGTTCGGCTAGATCACACATGCCGGGTAGATTGGCGCCGCCGCCGCACAGGACAATCCCCGCCTCCAGATGCTCCTCCAATTTCTCGGGTAGGGACGCGTGGCGCAACTCACTCAGGACGAGTGAGAACAACTCCATGCCGCGCGCTTCAAGTATCTCACGCAACAGACTTTGCTGAATCAGTCGCGAGGTGGGCCGACCCAGTTCAGGCACTTCAAAAGTTGTGCCGGTATGTCGCCATCCGGCGGTAACCGCGCCGAAGGTCTGCTTGATGCTCTCGGCGTCGGCGCGGGCGGTGTGCAGGCCGATCATCAAGTCATTCGTGAAGTGATCGCCACCCACGGCAATGGATGCACTCATGACCACGCCACCGTGGCGATAGACAATCATCTCCGAGCTGGCGCCGCCGATCACCACGGCCATCACGCCACTGGTACGCTCGTCCACGGAGGTGGCCGCCTCGCCGACGGCGTACGATTCGGCGGCGACGGTCTCCACCATGACGCTGGCGCGATTCACGGCGGCAACGAGATTCCGTCCCACCGCGGCGGATCCCGTCAGCACGTAGCCATGCACGGCCAGTTGGATGCCGAGCAGTCCTACGGGATCGCGGATGCCGCCGCGCGAGTCGAGCACAAACTCACGCGGCAGCACATGGATGATTTCGCGGTCGGCGGCGAGCGGCACGCTGCGGACCTCGTCCATTAATTGCAACACATCATTGTTGGCAACTTCACGCGGCTGTGAGTGCGAGAGCAGCATGCCATCATGGCTGCCGATGGAGTGCAGGTGCGACCCACCCGTGCCAATAACGGCGGATTCGATGACCAGCCCATCGGCCATCTGCTCAGCCTTGGCGACGGCGTCGCGCACGCTGGCGACGGCGGCTTCCATGTCCACCAGATTGCCTTTGATCCAGCCGTTGGATGGGGCCTCGCCGACGCCGAGCAGGCGCAGACGCGTGCCGTCATCCGTGCCGCCGGCAGGTGCTTCGGCGATTGCGGCGCGCGTGTGCGCGTGGCCGAGATCGATCGCGGCTACATACTCCGCCTTGTTGCTCATTGTTCTCCGCCTTGCGGCTTATTGTCTTCCGCCTTGTTGCCTATTGTCCGATGACCGGAGCCATGCCGGCTTCCTGCGTGGGCGTGGGGGGAGTCGATGATCCTGCGGCGCGGGTAGCGGGTGGCGAAGGAGGCTTCAACGGGCGCGGGGGCTGCGTGGGTTTGTCAATACGCACGGTCTGCGGCTCACCCGAGTGAATCACGGCTTGCCCTTCGTAGCGCAGATCAATCGATTGAATTTCCGTGAACTGCTGACGCCAATCATCAATGTGAGTCAGGTAAGTTTGGAAGCGCTCGGCGTAACTCTCCTCGCCGAAGTGTAACAACACCGAGTTATCGCCATCGGTGGCGATGGCGCGGAGGTTGCGGGGATCGGCAAGATTCACTTCGGATATTTGTTCGACAGCCGGCTGTCCGGAATTCTCGATGGCGGCGGAAAACCTGACCAGCCGCTCCAGCTTTTCGCGCCGGTTCGGCTCCGGCTCGGCGAGTGTAACGCCGCGCAAAACGGGCAGCGAGAATAGCGTCTCCGGCGGGGCGTCCAGCACGACACCTTCGGCGTCAATCAGGCTGACTCCCTTGGGCGACCAGAGAAATGCCACCGGCTGGCGCTCCTCGACGCGAACCCATATCTCACCCGGCAGCACGCGCGTAACGCTGGCGTGATGGACCCAGGAAATTTCCTCGATCTGGCGCCGCCGCTCGTCCAGAGGAATGTCATAGATGCTGTGGCCCTGGTCAGCGCGAAAAACTTCGTCCACCTCGCTGCGTCCCAGATGCTTTTCACCGCGCAACTCAATCGTCGC
Organism: Candidatus Sulfopaludibacter sp. SbA3; assembly: GCA_945865705.1. Lineage (GTDB taxonomy): Bacteria > Acidobacteriota > Terriglobia > 2-12-FULL-54-10 > 2-12-FULL-54-10 > SHUM01. Next base: position 4,211 of record CAMBEY010000125.1, on the reverse strand, counting down.
CAGGCGATAGCGGGAATTATGCTTGAAGTAATTCGAGAGCAGCCAGGCGGCGGCTCCGCCCATGGCCAGTACCAGCGCAATGGTAATCGCGCTGCGAATCTTATGGGCGCGCCGCGTGATGCGGGCTCCACGCAGCACAGCCGTGCGGCGGCGAGGCTTTGACTCACTCAGTGAATCTTCTGCGTCCGTGTCGGGAGTTACATCCTCTAGCGAATTGATCTTAGTTTTGTCCACGATGATTCCTTAATATATGCGCGGCCAGAGTACCGTTAGCTATAACCCAAGCTATAACAAACGACGCGCCTTAGTTCTTCCAGACGATCACTTCTTCCTCCAACTCGATGCCGTGCGCCTTGCGAATGGTGTCGCGAATGCGGTCCATCAAACGGAAAATGTCCGCCGCCGTGGCGTGGTCGCGATTGACGATAAAGTTGGCGTGCCGCTCGCTGATGACCGCGCCGCCCTCGCGGAATCCCTTTAGGCCGAGGTCGTCGATCAGTTTCCCGGTCGAGAGTCCGGGAGGATTCTTGAAGATGCAGCCCGCGCTTTTTTCCTTCACGGGTTGCGACGTGCGGCGCTTCTCGTTGCAGCGCTTGATATCCTCCATGATCTCCGCGAACGGCCGCTCGTTCAGCTCCAGCCGCACGGCCAGCATGACGTCGTCCGGCGCGAAGCTCGAGTGGCGATACTGAAAACCGATGCGGTCGGCAGTGAGTTCCTCGATCTTTCCACTCACTCCGCGAAACACAGTTACGGAGCGGACCACCGCGCCGATCTGCGTTCCGTATGCGCCGGCATTCATGCGCAACGCGCCACCGACTGAGCCGGGCACGCCGGCCAGCCCCTCGATGCCGCCAAGATTATTTTTGGCGCAGTAAGTAACTGTGCGGCCGAGCGACGCGGCGGCGGAGACACTCACGTTGCGTCCCTCGATCGTCACATCATTCTTACTCGGCGCAAGGTGGAGAAAGACGCGCGTGAAGGGCTCGTCCACGGGAAGAATATTCGTCCCGCCGCCGATCAGTTGCCACGCAATGCCGCGCTCCCGCAACGCGGCGGCCAGCGGCTCCAGCGCGGCGTGATCGCGCAGCACGATCAAATCCGCCTCGCCGCCTACGCCGAGCGAGGCATAGTCAGCGAGCCGCTCGCCCGGCTTGTAGTCAGCCTGCCAGCCAGCGATTTGCCGGAGTAACTCCGTGTCATTGCGGAGCGTTACATTGCTCACTTTGCCTTACTCACTTCCTGACTTACTTCCTGATTCACTGGCACTGTAGTTATAGGACTCGATTTCCCGGAATGCAGCCGCAACAGCAACTCCTCGCCGATCTGCCAGACATTGCCCGCGCCAAGAGTCAGCACCAGGTCGCCGGGTTGGGTCATTACAGCAAGATGATCCAGCAAGGCGGGGACGGACGGCGCGTACTCCACATTTGGCTGCGATGCCGCGCGAATTCGTTCCACCATTTTCGCCGCAGAAACTCCTTCAATTGCCGGCTCACCGGCACCGTAGATATCCTGCACAAACAGTGCTTCGCAGTCGGCGAAGCTCAAGGCGAATTCGTCCATCAGCGCGGCGCTGCGCGTGTAGCGATGGGGCTGAAAGACAACGATGACGCGACGGTAGCTGCACTGTTTCGCGGCGCGCAGGGTGGCGCGAATCTCGGTGGGGTGATGGCCGTAGTCATCCACGACAGTAACGCCGGCCTCTTCGCCGCGCAGCTGAAAGCGGCGCTCGACTCCGCCAAATTCACTGAGTCCCTGGCGGATGGTGTCGATGGGAACGCCCAGCTCCAGCCCCACGGCCACGGCGGCCATGGAGTTCAGCACATTGTGTTCGCCGGGAATGCGCAGATGAAACTCACCCAAATCCTGACCTTTCAGGCGCAGTGAGTAGCGCGACTCATGGTGACCACATGTCACATTCGTGGCCACCAGATCGGACTCCGGCGAGCCGTAAGTAATGATGCGGCGGCGCAACTGCGGCAGTATCCCGCGCACATGTTCATTGCCCGCGCAGACGATGGCCGCGCCATAGAACGGAACCTTGTTGGCAAATTCGGCGTAGGCGTTTAGCAAGTTGCCAAACGTCCCGTAGTGATCGAGGTGCTCGTGATCGATGTTGGTGATGACGGCGAGAATCGGTGCCAGCAGCAGGAAGGAGCGGTCGCTCTCATCGGATTCGACCACCATGAAATCGCCTTTGCCGAGGCGCGCGGAGGAGCCTACGCTGTTCAGCTTGCCGCCCACCACCAGCGTCGGGTCCATGTGGGCCGCGCCGAGCACGGCGGCGACCATCGAGGTGGTGGTGGTCTTGCCGTGGCTGCCGGCGATGGCGATGCCAAACTTCAGGCGCATCAGCTCGGCCAGCATCTCGCCGCGCGGGATGACGGGAATCTGCCGCCGCCGCGCTTCGATCACTTCGGGATTGTCCGCCGTTACGGCGGAAGAGACCACCACGGCTTCGGCTCCATCAACGTGGCTGGCCTGATGACCTTCCCAAATTTTTGCTCCCAGCGATTGCAGACGCTCGGTTACCGCCGACGACTTCTGATCGGAACCAGAGACTCCATAGCGCAGGTTCACCAGCACCTCGGCGATGCCGCTCATGCCGCTGCCGCCGATGCCGATGAAGTGAACGCGCCGCGCCTGAAAAAACATAGTGAGTAATTACCTGCAAGGATAAATGCTGTATGGCCATACACGGGTAGCCACGGTGAGTGATTTTCTCACCGTGGGGTTTCCCGTGAATTTACCAAAACCCCACGGTGAGAAAATCACTCACCGTGGCTACCCAGGCATGGCCGCCAGCCTTTCCAACTCATCCACGATGCGCATGGCGGCATCGGGACGAGCTTCGCGGCGAATCGCGGTCTCCATGGCCTCGAGCTTCGCCTGGCCCTGCAACAATTCCGTGAACAACGCGACGATGCGCGCACCGCTCAAATCACGATCCAGCAATAAGCGCGCGGCTCCGAGTTTTTCAAGCGCCTCGGCGTTGCGCAACTGGTGCTGATTGGCGGCGGCGGGAAACGGCACCAGCACGGCAGCGCGGCCGGCCGCCGCCAATTCGGCAACCGTAGTCGCGCCCGCGCGGCAGATCACCAGATCGGCCTGCGCGTAGGCATCCCACATGCGATCCATGAAGGCGGAAACTTCGTGGCCCGCGCCGGGATATTTTTCCACCGCTTCTCTCACTCGATTATATTCGCTTTGTCCGGTCTGGAGCAGCAGGCGCACCGGAGATTCGAAATGATCCAAAAGGGGCAACGCCTCCACCATGGCACGGTTCAATGAGCGCGCGCCCTGACTGCCGCCAAAGACCAGCACGGTAAACGGCGGCGCGTGTTTTTTCGCAGGGATGGCGAAGAACTCCTCGCGCACGGGAATTCCAGTTTGCAGAGTCTTCTCTGCCCCGAAGAATTTGCCCGCCTCGGCGAAGTTAACAAATGCCCGCGAGACAAATCGCGCGACCCAGCGGTTGACCAGGCCGGGGTAGGCGTTCGGCTCGTAGACGGCCAGCGGCACTCGGCGTAGATTGAGTGCCCGCATCGTCCCCGGCATCGTCGCCCGCCGCGTCGCCAACAGCGTCGCCAACATCATGGGGCCAGCCGCGTAGCCACCCACGCCGAGCACGACATCAGGCCGAAATTTTTTCAGGATTTTCAGGGATTGCAGAATCGCCAGCGGTAGTCCCGCCAGCGTTTTCAAACGAGCGACGACGCTCTGCCCTTGCAACGCGCCGACCTCCAGCAGCTCCAGCGGGAAGCCAGCGGCGGGAACCATGCGGGATTCGACGCCGCGCGCGGTGCCCACGAAGAGCACTTCCCTGCCCGGCGCGCGACGGCTGAATTCGCGCGCCAACACCAGCGCGGGACTGACATGTCCTCCCGTGCCGCCGCCAGCGACCAGGAGCTTCAGTGGCGGGTTTATTGGTCGCCTTCGATCGAGCGTAGTTTCTCGCCCCATTGTGCACGCCGGGAAATACTTAGCAGAATGCCTGTTGCCGCCAAACAGAAGAACAGCGAACTGCCGCCGTAACTCATGAACGGCAGTGGAATACCTTTGGGAGGAATGAGCGCGAGTACGACGCTCATATTGATCAGACTCTGACAGAAGATCATCAGCGTCAGCCCGGCGGCAAGATAGCAGCCGTAATCATCGGGAGCCATCATGCTGGTCCGCCAACCGCGCCAGAAGTAGAGAACGAAGAG
>CAMBEY010000124.1 GCA_945865705.1 Candidatus Sulfopaludibacter sp. SbA3 | reverse complement strand
AAAAGCAGATCCTTCGCTGCGCTCAGGATGACAGCAATAGAATTGCAAAATGATACTATAGCGGATTCATCGCTACGATGCCGAGTTGCGACCACTGGCGGGAAACCATGGCTGACAGTCTGCTGAAGATCAGGCAAGAGATCATTCGTTGCACGCTCTGCCCGCGGCTGGTGGAGTACCGCGAGGGCATTGCGCGGGAGAAGAAGCGCGCTTACCGCGATTGGGATTACTGGGGCAAGCCCGTGCCGGGTTTCGGCGACCCGCAGGCACGGCTGATGATTACCGGCCTGGCGCCCGCGGCGCATGGCGGCAATCGCACGGGGCGCGTCTTCACCGGCGATAGCTCGGGAGACTTTCTTTACGCAGCGCTCCACCAGAGCGGCTTCGCCAGTCAAGCGCACGCCATCTCGCGCGACGACGGGATGACGCTGCGCGACGCCTACATCAACGCCACCGTGCGCTGCGCTCCGCCGGACAACAAGCCGCTGCCCGCCGAGTCGCACAACTGCCGCCCCTACCTGGCGCGGGAACTCGATGCGCTGGGCATGGAGGACGGGCGCCTCCGCTGCGTCATTTCTCTCGGCAAGATCGCCTTCGACAGTTTCCTGGCGATCCTCCGTGAGCGCAAACTGCTCCGCCCTCGATTCGCCTACCGCTTCGCCCATGGAGCGGAATATACCGCGGAATATACCATTGACTCGATTCAACCCGTCCCGCTCACGCTGCTGGCGAGCTATCATCCCAGTCCCCGCAACACGCAGACCGGGCGACTCACTCCAGCCATGTTCCTCTCCGTTTTCGAGAGGGCCAAAAAAATTCTCCACCATTAATTTGCAATACACAGGTGATTGGCGAATCACTGGGCGGAGCCGCCGCAGCCAAATAACCGAAATTATCCAAATAGAGTTTGCATCGTTCCCCGCGATTGAGCATCGGAGGAATGGGTAGCCACGGCTCGTTTTTTGTGCCGTGATTACTTATGAACACACACGCGAGGCAAGCACACACTTCCCCTTTTCCGTGATCTTTGGTCAGAACCGTGAAAGTGTGCACATTGGGCAGAGTTGAATCTTCCGCCAATTTGTCATGCTGGACGGTGGCGAACATGCTACGAACGCCCGGCCATCGGATAGGACCGCTGGTACTAGCCAAGTAAAAGAAGTTGGGCCGAGTAAAAGAAGTTGGCGCGGCCTCTAACCGGCGGCGAGCTCACGCAGGGCAGCTTCGATGTCGGAGGACTGGGGGAGTATCTGCTTCTCGAGCGTAGGGTGATAGGCGACGAAGGTGTCGAGCGCGCCGACGCGCTTCACCGGAGCGTCCAGTTCGTGGAACATCTCCTCGCTGATGCGCGCGGCGATCTCTGAAGCGTAACCGAACGACAGGTTGTCCTCTTGAGCAACGAGGGCGCGGCTGGTCTTGCGCACGGACGCGGCGACGGTGTCCCAATCAAATGGACTGAGGCAGCGCAGGTCCACCACCTCGACGCTGAGACCTTCCTCGGACAGCTTCTGCGCGGCCTGAAGAGACTTCTGCACCAACGCGCCGTAGGTAATCACGGTGGCGTCGCGGCCTTCGCGCACCACATTGGCGCGGCCAAACGGGATCATGTAATCGGGGCCGGGGTACGGCGAGCGATTGTAGGTCTGGCGATAGAGATGCTTGTGCTCGAGGAACAAAACGGGGTCGTCGCAACGAATCGCTGTGCGCAGCAGGCCGTTGGCGTCGGCGGCGTTGGAAGGAAGCACGACGCGCAGTCCGGGGATGTGCGCGAAGATGCTCTCGCCGCATTGGCTGTGATAGATGGAGCCGCCACTGAGGTAGCCGCCATAGGCCGCGCGAATCACGGCAGGCGCGCTGAAGTTGCCGTTGGAGCGCCAGCGCATCACGCTCATCTCATCGCGGATCTGCATCATGGCCGGCCAGATGTAATCGAAGAACTGAATCTCCACCACCGGCTTCAGCCCGCGTAGTCCATAGCCGATGGCGCGGCCCACGATGTTGGCCTCGGCGATGGGCGCGTTGAAGACGCGGCCTTTGCCGAACTCACGCTGCAGGCCGTGCGTTACTTTGAAGACTCCGCCCTTGCCCTTCACCTCCGGCAGGGTCTGCTCACTGCCGCAGTCGGCGATGTCCTGACCGTAGAGGAGCACGCGCGGGTCGCGGCGCAACTCGTCGCGCAGGCAGGCGTTCAATGACTCGACCATGGTCAGCGGCTCGCCGGAAAACTGCGCGGGGTGATCGAAGGCGCGCGAGGTGGGATCAACGTGGATGGAAAAGACATGCCGCTCGATGTGGCTCGATCGTTTGTCGGTGTGATGGCCGGGAGCGACGAGAGCCTGCTCGGCGGCCTGCTCAATCTCGGCGTCCACTTCCTGCTCCAGCTCTGCACGGTCGGTGGCGGATAAAATGCCTTCGGCTTGCAGACGCGCGGCGAACTTGGGCAGAGGATCGCGGAGCGTCTCCTCGGCAATCTCCTTGGATGACTTGTAGAGGCGCTGGTCGTCGGAGAGGGAGTGCGAATGCAAGCGAAACAGATGGCCCTGCACGATGGCTGGTCCTTTGCGCTCACGACAGTGCGCGACGGCGCGCTGCAAGGCTCCAAGGCTCTCGACGAAGTCGGTGCCGTCGGTCTCCTCGCGATACAGGTTGGGATATCCGGAGACCAGTTGCAGTGAGTTGCCGCCGGCGGTCTGCTCCTCCACGGGAGTGGAGATGGCGTAGCCGTTGTTCTCGATTAGATAGAGCACGGGCAGGCGATCATGGCAAGCGGTGTTGAGCGACTCAAAGAACTCGCCTTCGCTGGTGGAGCCGTCGCCGCCCAGCACGCAGACCACTTCGTCAGCCTCGAACCGGGATGACAGATTGGATGGCAGTTGGGGTGACAAAGATGAGTCTTGCTGCAATGGCGGCGCGGTCCGCGGCGGCTGCGTCCCGGCTAACATTCGCTGATAGTAGATGCCGGCCTCGGCGCATCCGACTGCGTGCAGGAACTGGGTGCCCACGGCGCTGGAGCGCGAGACTACATGCAGCGCGGGGCTGCCCCAGTGATTGGGCATCTGGCGTCCGCCGCTGAATGGCGCGGCCGATGAGCCTACCGCCTCCAGCAACAGATCGAGCGGCGTAAAGCCCAGCGCAATGGCCAACGCCTGATCGCGATAGTAAGGGAAGAACCAGTCGTAGCCGGGCTTCAGGGCCATGGCAGCGGCGACTTGAAAAGCCTCATGACCGGAGGCCGAGAGCTGGAAATAAGTCCGGCCCTGGCGATGCAGAACAATCTGCTTTTCGTCGAGGCGCCGCGAGAGAACCATCGAACGATAGGCGTACAGAAGGCGGCTGCGGTCCAGACCCGCAAGCTTCCGCGCCACCACGGTGGAGGTCGATGCTGCCATGCCAAAAGCTCCTGAACTGATGAAATGCCGTAGGCTTGCAACCGCTATGCGCAACTAACTAAATGATGTGCCACTGCGCCGAACTACAATGCAAATTCCGGCTTGCAACTTCTGGCGAACTTCCGGACCGGCTGAATCCCCATTCGCGCCGATGCTCAATCAACAACTTGCTTGCCAAGGTATGCCACTTTTTCCTGCGATGCGCAAGCGGAAATCTCGAGCGCTGCGGATCAATGCTTGTGCGTGGTGTGGTCGTGCGTGAATTCCTTGAATGGAAATGTAAACAGCTCCGGACGGGAATCCGCAGCCGCGCCGGGTAAGCGGATTAAGAGCGTCAGCTCGAGCGGAAAGACTACCTTCACAGGTGCGGCAGCTTCCAGCGCAAGGCCGTCGGCAGAGGGCTTCATGGCCAACTCCGGCGCTTTTTCGTGCTCGCCCCAGAGCACTTTGGCATTCGCCCGCGCAACCTCCTGCTTACTCAGAGGCAGCGAATGTTCCTCAAAAAGAAAAACCTTGAAGATGCCTGGGGACATCAGCACGCCCTCGACATGATGCTTCTCATCGAGAGCCATGAAAAATGCGCCGCCATGCTTGGATTCGTGATCCTGATGCGCCGGGCCGGGAACCGCTTTGGGTTTCGCACTGGGAACCGCATCGGGAGCCTTTTGATGGTCTGCGGCGGAAGCCTGCGTGGAAGCCGAACCTTCGACTGCAGGCATGTCCATTGAGCCCTGTCCTGGTGATGCGGAGTGGCTTTCCATGGGCTTTGATTCCGCTACCGGCATCTGCTGCTGGCTACACGCCGTCAAGCCGAACCCGAGCATTACCACGAGCATCAGTTTTCGGAAACAATCAGTCTTGTACATCTTCCCTACCGCTCTTCATGTCTGCCGCACTCTGCTTGGAAAATTGCCATGCTGAAGTAATCGTCAAACTGTTTTCTAAAGCGCCTGCTATTTCGATTGTAGGGTACGCGAAGCGGGCTCGCAACCAGAATCGAATAGCAGAGGGGGACCTCCATTCAGAGCGGGAAATCCCTGAACACCACTTTCTTGATGCCCCCATCCTGAGCCTCAAAGAATCTTTGGAGCGGGTGCGATAAGGCTTGACTATAGGCGAATATAAAGGGCAATAATATAGTTGGCTGACCAAGCTCGTGATAAACTCCACGGGCGATGCATTCCCACCAACACAAACTAGCTAAAGCACGGCAGCACTTGCAGTCTTACGACTCGAAGGTCAAAGAATGGTACGGGCTCCATTCTGGCCGTCCATTTAGTGCTTTCAAGCACCAAGAAGAGGTTATTTGCCAAGGCACTCGCCACGTCTTTTCCTATGATCCGGTTGAGAATTTCCCCTCCATTGAATGCGGGCTGATCTTGGGGGATTTCCTCCACAATCTCCGAAGTGCTCTCGACCATCTGATCTACGAACTCGCCACAAAATACACCAGTTCCCTCTCTGACAAGGCTGCTGGCCAGTGCGAGTTCCCGATCTTCTGGGAGCGTCCAATGGACACAGGGGAGGAAAACAGAAGAATCGGATGCATTGATCCTCATGCGGCGAATTTGATCAAGGGAATTCAGCCGCAATTGCTGGGCTCTGACTATAGCCAGCATCCCCTTTGGATTCTCAACGAACTCGAAAGAATTAACAAACATCGGACACTGCACCTCGTCGCCCAATACATGGTGCAAAATGACCTTGCGGGGCGCAACATGGCGATTGTCAGATTTGAAGGACTGGTGCAGGGTGAACGTCTCGAAAAAGGCGCAAAAGTTGCAGAGTTCGTTGTTACCAGAATTGATCCTAATCAGCCCATGGATGTGGACTATCGCCCCTCGACGCTGATGACATTTGAACCAGGATTGCCACTGTCGGGAAAGCCATTGTTCGTTCACTTCAACGTGATCTTGGATGAGATTATGCGAATTGCTATCACGCCCCTCGAAACCTTCTTGTAGGGCTACTTGATTTTCGGCACACATCGGTGCACACTCCTATCTAGGAGCAAGTACCCGATGCCTAGTCACCCAAACCTTTCCGCCAAGAATGAGCAGGGCGAGTACGGCAAGTTCAAGAGTTTTATGCAGCGGCTCATGGCCGTTCCGCATTCAGAAATCAAGGCAAAACTAGAGGCTGAAAAGAAAGCCAAGAAGCGAATGGCTACGCGCCCTTCCGCCTCCCGCGCTTGAGCCTATACGGATTAGAAGGCCTGACTAAGGCCCTCCTTCCCCGTCAACTCCGAGTACGTCAGGCGCTTCCCAACAATCTGATCCATAGCAAATTCAAACCTAGTCGAATCGTTGAACTCTGTCCGCGTGTTGAACCGATATACCTGTTCGTCAACGTAGCGGAATAGATGGAACGGCTCTACGGCAATATACGTTCCGCCGATGCCACGCTTCAGCAGCGACCAGAAGTTCTCAATCCCGTTCGTGTGAACGCGCCCGTCAACGTACTCAACGGCGTGGTCGACGAACTTGTGATCGTATCCTTCCTTGCCGATATGCCTATACACCGGAATAGCATCGGTCATCAGCGCGGTTCCCGGCTCAACGTGATTGCGAACGGTGTCGCGCAGTTTCTCCGCATCCATCCGTCCTAAAACGCGGGCGTGTACTTTCCCGTTGCGCTCCAAGAGTCCCTGCACAACAGTCTTGCCGTATTTGCTTCCACCCCTGCGGCCAGCCTTCATGCGTGCTTTCCTCTTTGCGTGCATATTGTAGCCAGCCCCGCCGATGAACGTCTCATCAACTTCAACTTCCTTGCCTACCCCGCCCAACTTCACAAATGAGCCGGACTGGACAGCTAGACGGATGCGATGAAGCATGAACCACGCGGTCTTCTGCGTTACTTTCAAAGCGCGATGAATCTCGTAGGAACTCACACCATTCTTGCAGTTCACCAGCATCCATACTGCCGGGAGCCATTTCTCCAAGCCGATTGGAGAGTCCTCAAAGATCGTGCCAGTCTTGAGTGAGAACTTTGCTTTGGCGTGCTTCCCGTAGCACTTCCATACGCGGGCGTTCTCAAGATAGGCAACTTTCTCGGAGCCACACTGTGGGCAGGTTGCCTTGCCATCGGCCCAACGAAGATCAACCATGAACCGCTTGCAGTTCTCGAAATCAGCGAAGTAGATCATCGCCTCTTGGAGTGTTTTGGGTGTGTTTTCCATACCCCAACTGTATCAAAGAAAATTTGGTCTGTCAAGTATATTATTGCCATATAAAGCGAATGTGTTGCGGTGCGGCCCCCCACATCAGCAGAACTGTTCCCGATGCATAGCAACGCGGCGTCGCCGGGCGACACCGTAGGCATTGCCCGAATGGCCGCTAACAGCATGAAATTAAAAGAAAAACAGTCAGCAGAATACTTCCTGCTGCCCACGCATTCCATCTTGAACCCCTGCACCAGTCCTCGCCTGCCCTTTCGCTGGACGATCAACCCGTATCGCGGCTGCGAGTTCGGCTGCAAGTATTGCTACGCGCGCTACACCCACGAGTTCATGGGACTGGACGATCCGCTCGACTTCGAGGAGAAGATTTACAGCAAGCAGGACGCTGGAAAAATCCTGCGCCGCGAGCTGGCTCGCGACCCCGCTGGCGAGATAGCCCTGGGCACCGCCACCGATCCCTATCAGCCAGCCGAGCGGCTGTATGGGACGACGCGCGCGATACTCGAAACGCTCAATGAGTTTCGCGGACTGCGTGTTTCCATCACCACCAAGTCGGACCTGATCATGCGGGATATACCCCTGCTGCGGGAGTTCGCGCGCGAGAATCACCTGCGCATTCACCTCACCATCACCACTCTGCGGGAAGACTTGGCGCGGCTTCTGGAGCCACGCGCGCCGCGCCCGGAGCTGAGGCTGAAGGCCGTCCGCGCGCTGGCCGACGCGGGAATTCACGTGTCCGTGTTCGCCATGCCGGTGCTGCCGGAAATCACGGATGGCCACGGCGAATTAGAGATGCTTGCCGAGCGGGCCGCCGCCGCGGGAGCGTCGTATCTGGCCGTGAACGTACTCTTCCTGCAGCCGTCGGCCAAGGCAGCTTTCCTGCCATTTCTCAAAGAGCAGTTCCCGCACCTCATGCTTCGCTATGAAAGACTCTATTCATCCGGCCCCTATCTGCGCGGGGATTATGAACGACAGTTGCAGGAGCGCGTCGCGGCCCTGCGCGCCAAACATGGGCTGAACGGACGGAGTGACGACACGGTGCTGCAACCCTTCGCAGCACGCTCTCAGCTCACGCTATTTGCTGGGGGCTGAAGTCCGAACCGCGCCGCGCCGGAGAAGATGTAGAATGGAATCAGCAGTAAGGAACGTCCTCCGATAACGAGGTGCCCTGATGTCCCTAAGTGGGTCGCTGCGCTCTGGCCGTACCGGCCAGACAGGCCACGCAAGGTTGATCCATAAACAACACGGCATGATTTGGCATCTCTACCGCTGGCTGCGCGGCAGCGAGCAGATTCTGGTGCGCCCCGCCGACGCGCTTCCCCTTGTGCTGATCTCCTATGTGCGCAGCGACCGCAATGGGATGGAGCAATTCAAGGAATCCATTGCAGAAACCTGGCCGAGTCTGCCGGAGCGCTACCGCCATCGTTACCGCGATGTACTGGAACGGACGCCGTCATTCGTGGTGGTCCTGCTGCGCCGGAAGAACATCTGCACCTGTCTGGGGCACCATCATCCGCCAGGCACGGAGAGTCGCGTGACGCGCCGTCTGCGCGGGCTCAGCGGCGTGCGCACCGGAGAACTCGACCTGGCCTATGAGGCGATCCGCGAGTGGGAGCCGCAACCGCTCTCGCACCTGGC
>CAMBEY010000123.1 GCA_945865705.1 Candidatus Sulfopaludibacter sp. SbA3 | reverse complement strand
TTCATGCTGCCCGTGGGGTTCATGCTGCCCGTGGGGTTCATGCTGATTGGTAGACCCGATAGGCCTAGTATTACTAGGGCTGCGGTCCCATTCAGAATTGAGACCAGGGTGCTATGGTCAACCTGTTGGGCATCGCCTATTCTAAGTTTGTTGAACGAAGGGCTGATTTGGAGGGACGCCGGGGGGACGAACTTCTGATTGACCTTTCGGGGGGGCTGGCAGCGATGCCAGCCCCTTAAATTTTTTTACCGAGACTTTCTGATCTGCTAAGAGAATGAGGGCGAGCGATTCGTGTGGAGGATGCGCTGAACGGACTCTTAGGCGGCATTCTGTGTGAGATGGTCATGAAATGCTCTTAGCATGTCTCTCACTGTAATGATCCCCACCAGGCTGCCGTCTTCGAGCACGGCCATGCTGCCCAGCTTGCCGACTACAAATGCCTCCGCTGCTTCGGCCAGTTTGGCCCCAGGAGCGGTGGTGGCCGGATCACGAGTCATCACCTTACCGATAAGAGTCTGTTCCATCACGTCATTATGTTCGCTGGCTGAGTGCGGCAGCAGCATGGAGGGCGTCAGCCGGGCGACATCGCGGTCCGACAATATGCCAACAAGCTGGCCATCGTTGACGATGGGAATATGGCGGAAGCCGGAACTTCGCATCAGCAATGCGGCCTCCAGCAGGTTTTGCGAGGGTCCCATGGTGGTGGGATTGGTGGTCATGTATTCCGCAACGGTCTTTTGATTTTCGCGCTTAGTAGAATCTGTCATTGCCCTCCGCTCCACGCCGGCATTCCGACCTGAAAAAACTATCTCAACTTATTTCAATACCATGCAGATTCTAGCAAATTGGAACCTTGACCTCAATTTGGTGTCTACTATTGTGGACCTGCTAAGTCATCCCCCCGGAATGACATGGAGGACGTATCCAGCCAAGCACTCTGGCCTGCCGTCAACCCCAATGTCTCTTTCGGCATCCAAGCAAGAGTCTATAATTTCAATCGGGGGCATTCACATCATGAACATCAACCGCTGGCTACGGCTTTCCGTCTGTGGATTGCTATTGGTGACCACCACTGCGCAGGCTGCTGAACTGCCTGTACGCCATGTCGTGTTGTTCAAGCATGGCATCGGATACTTTCAACGCGTCGGACGCCTCAACGCGGGCGAGTCCGCGCAGCTCGACTTCAACGCCTCGGAGATGAATGACGTGCTGAAGTCGCTGACCCTGCAAGAGTCCGGGCAGGGGCGCATCACCGGCCTGCGCTATGACTCAAGTCTGCCCCTTGAACGCAAGCTCGCCGAGTTTCCCTTCCGCCTCGGCGAAGGCCAGCCCATCACCACTGTGCTCGATCAACTGAAGGGTGCGCAGATCGAAATGAAGTTCGCCAGCGAAACTGTGCGCGGTGCCATCATCGGTGCGCGTGTCATCGAACGCAGCGAACAGCGCGCCGAGATGCAGCAAGTCTCCCTGTTGCTCGATACCGGTGAATTCCGCAACGTGGACCTAACTGCGGCCTCGGGCATGAAGTTCCTCGACTCGAAGCTCCAGACGCAGTTTGGCGACTACCTCGCCGCGCTGAACCAAGCCCGCTCGCGCGACAAGCGCAGCGTCTATATTGACTCCACCGGCGGTGCGGCCCGTGACGTAACCGCCAGTTATATGATTCCCATGCCGGTCTGGAAGTCGTCCTACCGCCTGATATATCCGAATACAGCGAACTCCAAGCCCACGCTGGAAGGCTGGGCCATCGTCGACAACACCACCGGCGAAGACTGGACCGGCGTGCAGTTGTCGCTCGTCTCGGGCCGCCCCATCAGCTTCATCAGCCGCTTGTACGAGCCGCGCTACGTCGGTCGCCAAGTCGCGGACGTCGAGCAGACCATGGCGCAAGCGCCGGTGGTGTATGGCGGCGCGGTAGAAGAGAAACGAGCGAATCAGGCCGTGGGAATGGCTGGCCGTCTTGCGGCTGCGCCACAGGCTGCAATGTCCAAGATGCTTGCTGATTCACGCGAGAGAGATGAATTGGGAGCGGTCGCCGAGTCCGAGATGGTTTCCGTCGCGCCGAGCGAGCTTGCGGCTACGGCGAGTGCCGGCGAACTCGGCGAATTGTTCGAGTACCGCTTTGGCAGCGCCGTAACCGTGCGTAAAAACGAATCCGCCATGCTGCCGTTTCTCCAGCAGGACATCACCGCGCGCAAACTCGTCGTGTTCCGCGATGGCGGCGGGCAAAATCCGCTGCACTCGATGGAGATCACCAACTCCACCGGCAAGACGCTTGATGGTGGCCCCATCACCGTCTATGAAGGCGGTGGATACGCGGGCGAGGCATTGGTGGAAACGCTGAAGGAGGGCGACAAGCGGCTCATCAGCTACAGCGTGGACCTTGGCACGCGCATCACCACAGCGTTTGACTCGAAAGCCGAAGTGGTGCGCGAGGTGCATGTCCGCCGCGGTGTGATGGCCACTAAATCCGCCGTCGCCGAAACCAGAACCTTCACCATTCGCAACGTGGATGCCGAGCCGAAGACCATCGTTGTCGAGCATCCGCAGCGCGGCGGCTACACCCTGGTCGGCATGACCGAGACCGAGAAGACTGCCGACGCCTATCGCTTTGAAGTGAAAGTCGCGGCAAACATCACCGAGAAGTTTGCCGTCAACGAAGAGCGCGTCCTGGACCGCTCCGTGGCCATCAGCAGCGTGACGCCCGACGTGCTGGCCTCTTACGTTTCCAACAAAAACCTCAGCGCCACGGCCATTGCGCAGTTGCAGCAGATACTCGACCAGAAGCGGCTGGTGGCCGGCGTGGATGGCGAGCTGCGCCGCACCCAGGAACAACTGAACACCATCGTGCAGGATCAGGGCCGTCTGCGCGAGAACATCAACAGCCTGAACCGCGTCGCGGGGCAGGAGTTGCAGGTGCAGAATTATTCCAAGCAGCTCGCCGCTCAGGAGGCGCAGATCGCCACGCTGCGCGACCGCATCTCCGCCGCGCAGCAGCGCAAGGTAACACTGGAAGCGCAACTCTCGACGCTCATCGAAAAGATGGACTTTTGATTCTGCGTGACAGTGCACTGGTAGCCGCGTCATCCCGTTTTTGGATTGCGCGGGCTTTTCCCGCGCAGTCTGCCGCCCCCTGATATTTCCCTGATATATCACCCCAGCACACAAAACTCCGCGCCATCCAAAATCGGGATGACGCGGCTACCAAACCATCCCCGCCCACCTTTCAGCCTGAGCGCAGCGAAGGATGGCAGCCAACTGATATTTCCCGCCTGAAATCTGGTAGGCTGAATTTTGTATCCCAGCGCGTCCTGCGGAGTTCATCCATGAGGTTTCTATACCTCGCCATTACCATGCTCGCCACCGCGCCCTCTGCGTTTGCCCAGGGTAGCGAGGCTGCATCGCACATCGACCCTGTCGCCGGCGTGGTGCTGTCGTTGGCCATCATTCTGCTCGGAGCGAAGCTCGGCGGGCACTTGGCCACGCGCATCGGCCAGCCCAGCGTGCTGGGCGAGCTGGCGATGGGCGTCATCATCGGCAACCTCTCGCTGTTCGGCATCACTGCGCTCGACTATCTCAAAACCGATCCCTCCATCGACATGCTCTCGAAGCTCGGCGTGATCCTGTTGCTGTTCATGGTGGGCCTGGAATCCACGGTCGCGCAGATGTTGCAGGTGGGATGGAGTTCCTTCCTCGTCGGCGTGCTCGGCGTGATCGGCCCATTCGTGCTGGGCTGGGGCGTGGGCGCGTGGCTGCTGCCGGAGCACAGCGTGTACATGCACGTTTATCTCGGAGCCGCGCTGACCGCCACCAGCGTGGGCATCACGGCACGCGTGCTGAAGGACCTGGGCCGCTCGCAGGCCACCGAATCGCGCATCATCCTCGGCGCGGCGGTCATTGACGATGTGTTGGGCCTGCTGATCCTCGCCGTGGTCGCCGGCATTATCAATGCCGCCAACGTCGGCGGCGCCATGTCCTACGGCGACGTGGCGATGACTCTGTTCAAGGCGACAGTGTTCCTCGTTGGCTCGCTGGCCATCGGTGCAAAGGTCGCGCCGATGCTGTTTTCATTGGCTTCGAAGCTGCAATCGCAGAGCGTCTTGCTGGCGGCTGGATTGTCGTTCTGCTTCCTGCTGGCGTGGCTGGCGAGCACTATCGGACTCGCTCCCATCGTGGGCGCGTTCGCCGCTGGCCTGATCCTGGAAGACGTCCACTACCGCGAATTCGTGGAGCGCGGTGAGCACTCGCTCGAGCATCTGGTCGAGCCAATCGCGTCCTTCCTCGTTCCCATCTTCTTTGTGCTGATGGGCATGCGCACGGACCTGCGTTCGTTTGCTGACTGGGGCGTGTTGGGGCTGGCAGCGGCACTGTGCGTGGCTGCCATCGTCGGCAAGCAACTGGCCATGCTGGGCGTTCTCGAAAAGGGTCTGGATCGCCTCTCGGTGGGCCTCGGGATGATTCCGCGCGGCGAGGTCGGCCTGATCTTCGCCAACATCGGACTGACGCTGGTGCTGGGTGGCGAGCGCATCGTCGATCAAAGCACATTCTCCGCTGTCGTGGTGATGGTGATCGTAACGACAGTGGTTACGCCGCCGCTGCTCAAGTGGAGCCTGAATCGCCGCAGGCCCGTCAACATTGCCTCTGATAGCAGCGACAGGTGACCACATGTCGCACGACATCCGTCTTATTGCCGTAGACCTCGACGGCACCCTGCTGAACTCCAAGAAACAGATATCGGACGATGACCGCGCCGCGCTTGCCGAGGCCGCCGCGCGCGGCATCCGGGTGGTGCCGACGACCGGGCGCAATTACTCGTTCGCGCTGCCCGTGCTGGAGTCGCTCGGTTTTGCGACGACCATGGTGTGCAGCAATGGCGCGATCATTCGGTCGAGCCGCGGCGAGACGCACTTCCAACGCCTGCTCCCCCGGCGGATGGCGCGGGAGGTTCTGAAGGTCTCTCGCGAGTTCCACCAGTTCGCGGTTTTGATGTATGACGGAGATGCGCCGGGGCAGTTGCAAATGCTCAAATCCGCGGAATTGCCCAAAGTGCAAACGTTCACGGAATTCTCCACTCTGCCCACAAAGTCCGGATTGACCACTCTGCCCAAATCAGCGGAATCCGCGGAAAACTCGCCGCTGCGTTCCATCGCCGATTCCGCCTGGGCCAGGAAGAATTCCGCGCTGATCGAGACCGTCAAATGCCTGGAAGTCGCGCGCGACTCCGACCCGCTGGAAATTCTCT
The DNA here is from genome assembly GCA_945865705.1 of Candidatus Sulfopaludibacter sp. SbA3. Classification (GTDB taxonomy): domain Bacteria; phylum Acidobacteriota; class Terriglobia; order 2-12-FULL-54-10; family 2-12-FULL-54-10; genus SHUM01. The sequence continues at coordinate 3,016 of CAMBEY010000123.1, read as the reverse complement.
ACGCCGGGCCCGTCGCCGCCATGCGCGAACTGATCGTGACGCTACGCGCCCGCTTCGCCGGCATGGCGTTTGAGGACGCTCCCGCGCCTGACGGTGCATTTCAGGATGGCGAAGAATCCTTTTGTATGATGCGCACCGAATATCCCGCGCAGAACTTCTCCATGCTCGACGTGATCCACGCGCAATGCTCGAAGGGCCGCGCGCTGGCACAGCTTGGCCAAATGCTGGGCATCGCGCCGGAGCAGGTTATGGCCATCGGCGATAACTTCAACGACCTGGACATGCTGGAGTTCGCCGGCCTCGCCGTGGTGATGGGCAACGCCACGGGCGAGTTCAAGCAGGACACCGTCACTCGGCGCGGCTGGCAGCTCACTCACGATTGCGACTCAAGCGGCGTGGCCCACGCACTACGCACTTACGTGCTGTAATGCATTTTTCGGGATGGTGTATCCGAGCCGCGCCAGTCATGGCGCGTCCACCTGATGCGGGCGCAAGACCCTGATGCGGGCGCAAGACCCTGATGCGGGCGCAAGGCCAAGTCCCGCGCTGAGAAGCATTCTGGTTTTCGTGCATCGTGGACGCGCCATGACTGGCGCGGCTCGGATCGGGTCACAGCATCTATAAAAATGCTCTAATGCCGGAATATGTGAAGAGCGTAGTGGGTGGAGTGTGGCGGGAAACTATTTTTTCTTGCCGGCGTTTTTTGCTTCGTACATCTTGCGGTCGACGAGAGCCATGGCCTCATCGAACGATTCGGTAGATTTGAGTTCCTGCACTCCGCAACTCAAGCTAAGTTGAAACTCAGTGATGGGAGAAGTCTTGTTCCATTCCTGCACACGAGTGAGAACCCGATTTCTGACGATGTTGCCTCCCGCTTCGTTGGTCTCGACGAGCGCCACCAGAAACTCATCTCCCCCCATGCGAACGACAAAGTCGGAGCCGCGGATCGAGCTCTTCAGAATGCCTCCCACCTCCGCCAGCACTAAATCTCCAAACATGTGGCCATAGCGCGTGTTGACGGTCTTGAAGTTGTCGGCATCGACGTAGAGGAAAGCAATTGAGGTCTTATTCCGCTGCGAGCGCTTGATCTCTTTTTCCAGCATCTCGTTCAGGGCGGAGCGATTGAATACGCGAGTCAGCGGGTCCATCAGCATCTGGACATGGGAGACTTCGTAGTTCCAGGTCTCGTTGATGGACTGCATGCGCGTGGCCCGCAATTGCAGTTGCTTGTTGACCAGGTAGACCAGCAGGAGCCCTATGAGAACGATGATGCCCAGCAACATGCCGGGCGTGATGGTGGCGCTCAGATGAATCGTGCGATCCGTGGCAAAAACGGCGGGCAACAGCACCAGTACCAGCCCAATGGTCATGATGGCCAGCGAGACGAGCGCCAATATCCACAGCTCCCAGTCGCGGCGCTCAATGGTGGCAAGGCGCTCGCGTATCTGCGAGGAAAACTGCTGCGATTTTTCTTGTTCAGGCAATAGGACGTCTTCCACCTTCAAATATTTCGGCTGGTTGCCGATAAAGTCTTACTGCCACACTGTGCGGATAGCACAATTATATCGGCAGGGAATCCAAACTCAATAACTCTAACTGCAAATGTACATAGTAGGTGATACTTCATTCGTGGGGGGGGGGGGGGCAAGAAGAAGTAATAAAATCGCCAAAGAGTAAACCAGAATACTATACCGCAGGCGGTGGGAGGGAATATGGCTCCTCCACGCCCAAAATTTGCGGGGTTATGCCCCGCTGGCGTAGCGATTCCAGCATGATGCGGCTCTCTTGTTGAACGGCGCGAACGGCCTCGCGCAATTGCGGCGAGGTTTGCGAGTTTAGCGCCAGCAGGTCGGTTGACGCCATCACCAGCGTCAGCGGAACGGTGAGCTGACGGTAGATATCCATCTGCTTTCCGTTCTGAGCGGAGCCATCACCGCCGGAAGCGCGGGCTTCCTTCAATTCACCGCGCGCCACGGCCAATTCCTCTTCCAACGCTTGTGCGCGGGCCTCCAATTCGCCGAGGCGGTTGCGGTTGTCGTCGCACTCCGACTCCATTTGCTGGATCACTTCACGGGCGGCCTCGCGCTGCTCGCGCGACTTTTCCTGGGCGGCGACGAACTCCTCCTCCACCGCGCGGGTGCGCCCCTCCACCTCTTGCAGATTCGCGCGCGCCTCATCGCGTTCGGCGTGCAACTCGGCAATCTCCGCCTCAAACCCCTTGCTCTGGGTTTCCAATTGTGCGCGCAATTTACTCTCTTCTTCCTCCAGAGTGCGGCTCCAGGTTTCGGCGTCCTTCAGCCGCTGCGCCGTCGCGTCGCGTTCGGCGGCCAGTTCCTCATTGCGGCTGCGCGAAGTGGCCAGCTCGGCCTGCAATTGATTGTAATCAGCCAGCGACGGAAGACCTTCGGCGGCTCCCTCGCCGCTCCCGGCGGGTTGCATGTGCAGCCGCATCTCCTTGGCCAGTTTTTCCGCCGCGTTGTGCTCTTCGGCCAGCCGCGACTCCAGCGCCGCCAGCTCCTCTTCAAAATGCTGCGCGCGCAGTTGCATCTCGCGGTGGTCTGCTGCGGCCTGCTGCGCCACCTGCGCAGCCTCCTCGCGCTGCGCGGTGATCTGCTGCTGTGCCGTGGCCAGTTCCAACTCCAGTCGGCGCACGCGCGAATCTTCAGTGATGCGGCCCTGCTCGCGCTGCGCCGAGAGGTCGTGCGTCATCGTCTCGGATTCTTCCCGCTCCAACTTAAGCCGGCGCTTCAAATCGTCCAGCGTAGTCTGCAATCGTTTTGAATCCGGCACCATGAGCATTGTAATTCTCCCTGATAAGCCACTTGCCGCCACTTGCCACCACTTGCCACATGATAACCGGCGGCTGCGGGTCGCTGGAAGGGTCCACGGGGATAATCAGATGGGAATCTTTCGCGCTACCTCACGGTCGCGGCTTTGTTGGAAAATCCACTAGCCCATTTTTCGGGATGGTGTATCTGAGCCGCGCCAGTAATGGCGCGTCCAAGATAATCGGGTG
>CAMBEY010000122.1 GCA_945865705.1 Candidatus Sulfopaludibacter sp. SbA3 | reverse complement strand
GCAGCCCGGCGTGCAGCGCGACAACATCACCGGCGGCGGGCCGCAGATGGCCGGGACATGGTTCTCGTCGAACGGCGCGCCACCGCGCTCGAACAACTATCTGCTGGACGGCACGCAGATGGACAGCTTCCAGGGGAATAGCTCCGCGTCCATCACCGGCACCACGCTGGGCGTGGATGGCATCCGCGAGTTCCGCGTGGTTACCAACTCGTTCAGCGCCGAGTACGGGATGCGCATGGGCAGTCAGATGATGATCGTCAGCAAGGCAGGCACCAACCAGTGGCACGGGTCGCTATTTGAGTTCCACCGCGACAGCGCGCTGGACGCCCGCGACTTCTTCGACTACATCACGCCGACGCAGACGCGCCGCCTGCCGGCGTTTACGCGCAACCAGTTTGGCGGCTCGGTAGGTGGGCCGATCAAGCAGGACAAGACGTTCTTCTTCGTAGTGTATGAAGATCTGCGTGAGCGGCTGGGCCGCACGCTGGTTCGCAACACCATCGGCGCAGGCTGCAAGGGGAGCGCCGGAAGCGTCATCACCAACACGGCCTGCCCACAGCTTGGCAACACGGGATCGGTTACGGTTTCACCGCAGATGGCGCCCTTGGTCGCGCTGTATCCAAATCCGAATCTGTCGAACAATAGACTCACGTTTCCCTACAGCCAGCCGAGCAATGATCACTACGGCCAGGTGCGCGGGGACCACGCAATTTCCAGCAACGACACGCTGTTCGGCCGCTATACCGTGGACGACGGCCTGCTCGACCTGCCGGCCAACTTTCCGGGCTTCCTGGACCATCGCATCAGCCGCTCGCAATTTGTCACGGTGTCGGAAAATCACATTTTCTCGCCGGTGCTGCTAAACACCGTCCGCGCCTCCTACAGCCGCACGCGCAACCTGGGGCTGGACCTGTCAGAGACCATTGGCCCGCAATATTCGCTGGTGCCCGGTGAATACCTTGGTCAAATACAGATCACCGGAGTAGATACCATCGGCGGCGGCGGCCCTAGCGACGCCAAGCAAAACATCTACACTTTGAGCGATGACGTGGCCTTCAGCAGCGGCAGCCACAACTTTAAGTTCGGCACGCTGCTGAATTACATCGAGCAATACAAGTCGTCGAGTTCGCAGTTGCGCGGGCAAGTGCGCTTTGCCAGCGTGGCGACTTTCCTCACTGGCGTGGCGCGTGATTGGGCGCGCATCGAGCCGGGCTCACGTCTCGACCGCGCGTACGACTTCAATACTTATGGCTTCTACACGCAGGACGACTGGCGCGTGAACAATCGTCTGACCTTGAACCTCGGTCTGCGCTACGAGTTCCACGACACCTTTCAGGAGACCGGCGGGCTGGGCTCGGCGGTGCGCGATCTGGTGAAAGATTCGGAGCCGACGCTGGGCATCCCGTTCAGCAATCCCTCGAAGAAGAATCTCAGCCCGCGCTTCGGCTTTGCCTGGGACACCTTTGGCGACGGCAAGATGGCCGTGCGCGGCGGCTTCGGCCTGCTCTATGACATCGGCCTGTACGGCGGGTCGCTTTCGGCTTCGACCACCACGCCGCCGTTCTCGCGCACCAGCAGCTTCACCAATACGCAAAACTTGACAGTCAGCGTGCCGCTGGTGTTCCCGTCATCGGTGGTGGGACGAGCTTTGCGCATCATGGACTTCAACACGCAGCAGCCGCACATCATGCAGTACAACTTCGCCATCGAACGGCAGTTGCCCGGCAACATGGCGCTGACCGTGGCCTACGGCGGCTCGCGCGGCTACAACTTGATCGTGGTTACCGAAGGTAATCCTACCGTCCCGCAGGTTTTGCCTGACGGCCGCAAGTTCTGGCTGGGCACCGAGCCGCGCACCAATCCGCTGCGAGGGGTTGATCTGGGCTGGGACAATATCGAGTTGCGCACTGGCTCGAGCAACTCGCTTTACAACTCACTGCAGGTGAGTTTGCAAAAGCGGTTGAGCGGAGGCCTGCAAATGCAGGGCTCTTACACTTTCGCCAAGGCCATGGATGAGACGCAAGGCCAACTCATCGGCGACAGCAGCGTCGGCCCGCCGGACCCGTCGAACATTAAGCTGGATCGCGCGCCCGCTGGATTTGACGTGAACCAGAACCTGACCATGAACGCTATCTACAAGCTGCCGAACCTGCTCGATCCCGGCAGCAAGCTTGCCGTGCTGTTTAACGGATGGATGACCAGCGGTATCGTCTCGCTGCGCACCGGCTTCCCGGTGAATCCGCGCCTCGGGACGAACCGCTCGCGCTCGCGCACCTTGTCCGGCACCTTCGGCGGCACCACCGACCGGCCTGATCTGGTCGCCAACCGCAACGCCGACAACATTTCCTCCGGCACCAGCGCGGGCTGCGGCGCCGGCAATACGGCCATCGCCGCAGGCACGCCGCTCGGCACGGTGGAACGTTTCTATGATCCCTGCGCGTTCACGCTTCCGGAACTGGGGTTCCTCGGCAGCGCCGCGCGCAACATGATGCGCGGTCCGGGCCAGGCCACGGTGGACCTTTCGCTGGGCAAGGATTTTGCGCTGACCATATTGGGTGAGAGCGGCAAACTCGAATTCAACTCGCAGTTCTTCAACATCCTGAACCGCGCCAATTTTGGCAATCCCAGCGAGAGCGTGGATTCCAACATCGCCGGGCAGATCACCGCGACACGCACCAAGCCGCGCCAGATTCAGCTTTCACTGCGGCTGGCGTTTTAACCGTGTATTTTGTGGAATGCTTCCTCGGCTCTCCGGCGTAGTATAATTCCGTGCCGGAGAGCCGATTCTGTTTTATAGTGGGAGCGCGAAGTTCCTGATTTCTTTTAGTTTATTTTTGGAGGGCACTATGAAATCTCCGCAGTCGTTGTCCAGTGCACGCACCGCATCGCGTCGCGCGACAATAGCCATTTCATTTATCGCGCTGGCGACCGCGGCAATCCTCTTTGTTTCCTCCGGCTCATTTGAAGATAAGCAGTTAGTTCGGGCGGCGCAGTCAGCCCTGCGGCGTTCCGACGGCGTGGCGCGCCTAATCTCCGCGATGCCCACTGCGCAGGCCACCGCGCAGGAAGGCGTGCAGTGTGAGTGGCAGCCAGCGGCTTCCAGCATGACGTTTTCCGCTGCCATGGCCCTGCGGCAACAGGCGGCGGCAGTGAATGCCGCGAATCAATCTGCGCCTGGCGGCACGATCGACTTCTCGCAGCGCAAGCCGATCCGCATTATCCGCGACAATTACGCCGCATTCAGTTCCGTGGCCGTCGATCACAAGAATGACGAAGTGGTGCTGACCGACGAGAACCTCTTCCAGATACTTGTATATGACCGCAAGGCCAACACCCCTCCCCAGGCCGCGATGACCGAGCCGAAGCGCATTCTGGGCGGCGAGAAGACTGAGATCGAGTTTCAGTGCGGGCTCTACATTGATCCCAAGAACGGCGACATCTATGGCGTCAATAATGACACGGTGGATCAGCTTGTTATTTTCTCGCGCAATGCGCGGGGCAACGTCCCGCCCGACCGCATGTTGCATACTCCTCACGGGACATTCGGCATTGCCGTGGATGAACAAGAGCAGGAGATGTTTCTCACCATCCAGCACGATCACGCCGTGGTGGTGTACGACAAATATGCTACGGGCGAGACCAATCCCAAGCGGCTGATCCAGGGCGACAAGACGTTGCTGGCCGATCCGCACGGCATCGCCATTGACACCAAGAACCGCCTGATCTTTGTCACCAATTACGGCTCGACCTCCACCAAGGTGAAGGGTCGCGGCGAACAGCGCCCGAACTTCCCGCTCGAAACCGTTGTCCCCGGCTCCGGCCGCAACCTGCCGCCATCCATCACCGTATATCCCATGGACGCGGTGGGCGATGTGGCCCCAGTGCGCATCATTCGCGGACCGAAGACCAAGCTGAACTGGGGCACGGGGATCAGCATCGACTCCGAGCGCGGCGAGATTTTCATCGCCAATGACATGACCAGCGAAGTGCTGGTCTATGACGTGAATGCCAACGGCGACGCCGCTCCCAAGCGCATTCTGGCCGGTCCGAAGACCATGATCCAGTCGCCCACCGCCGTCTATGCTGATGTGGTCAACGACGAGTTATGGGTAACCAACTTCGGCAATCACACCGCAACGGTCTACCGCCGCAACGCGGGTGGCGACACCGCGCCGTTGCGCGTGATTCGCAGCGCGCCCATCGGCTCGCCCGCGCCCATGATGGGCAATCCGCATCCCGTCGCGTACGACACCAAGCGCGATCAGATACTCGTGCCCAACTGAGTGATCCACCCGCAGATCGCGGCATTCGCCAGGTTGGCGAACGGAGCGCAACTCCCGCAGCGCAAGATCGAAGGTGCCTCCACGCTGCTCGCGCGCACGGTGCACTCGATTGAATACGACGCGATCCACGATGAGATTTCCGTGCCGCAGGGATTCGCTGGCGCGGTGCTGACTTTCCGCGGCGACTCGAGCGGCGAAGTCGCGCCGCTGCGCGTTATTCAGGGACCGAAGACGCAGATCGGCGATCCGTCGCGTTTGGCCACTGATCCCGCGAACAATGAAATTTACGTGCCGCTGGGCAGCCGCGTGCTGGTGTTCCCGCGCGAGGGCAACGGAAATATCGCGCCCACGCGCATCCTGGAAGGCCCCGACACGCAGCTTGGCGCGGGCGCGCTGGCCGTGGACGCACTGCACAATCTGCTGATCGCCGTGGGAAATCCGGGCGGCGGCGGGCCGAGCCGCGGCACGCAAATTCTGATGTTTGACCGCACCGCGTCGGGCAATGCCAAACCGCTGCGGGTGGTCGGCGGACCCAAAACCAAGCTGACCACCACCGGCGGGCCGTTCACCATCTACGCGCCGAAAGGGAGAATCCTGGTGCCCATTCGCGGGGATATTCCCACTTCGGAGATGATGGCGCCGGACAGTTTCCTCGGCGTGTGGAATGAGAGCGACAACGGCGACGTGGCGCCGCACTGGACCATCGGCGGCCCGCGCGGCGTCTTCGAGATGATTCGCGGCGTGGCCGTCAACGCCAAATACAAGGAAGTCATCGTAAGCGACAAGCGCCTGAACGCGGTGCTGACTTTCTCCGTCCCGGAGATATTCTGACCGGTAATTTGAACTTATGGTTAGGGTGTCATTCCTCGCGCCTCTCGGAATGACAATACACCTTATCAATAGCCCGCCAACGCAATTCTCACGCACCCCAATATCACCGCTCCGGCGCGTCATCGTATTCGCGCGCGCCGCCGAGTGAGCTAATATGGGTTTATGCTCACTGCGACGGGAAGCAACAAGATTGTAATCGCCTATTTCTCGATGGAGATTGCGCTCGACTCGGCCATGCCCACGTATTCGGGCGGGCTGGGCGTGCTGGCCGGCGACACGCTGCGCGCGGCGGCGGATTTGGCCGTGCCCATGGCGGCGGTAACGCTGGTGCATCGCAAGGGATATTTCCGGCAGAAGCTCGACTCGCTGGGTCAGCAGAGCGAGCAGGCCGAGCAGTGGCAGCCGGAAGTGATGCTGGAGGCCATGGGGCCTATCGCCAGCCTGCGCATCGAAGGCCGCGAGGTGCGCATCCGCGCCTGGCGCTATGCGGTGCAGGGGCTGCACGGACACACCATTCCGGTGTATCTGCTGGACACGGCGGTCGAGGGCAACACGGCGGACGATCAGGCGCTTACTGATTCGCTCTACGGCGGCGATTCGCGATACCGTCTGTGTCAGGAGGCGGTGCTGGGTTTGGGCGGCGTGGAGATTCTGCGCCTGATGGGGCACACCGGCATCCGCAGCTATCACATGAATGAGGGCCACTCGGCGCTGCTGACGCTGGCGCTGGCCGAGCGGCAAATCAGCTCCCAGTCCGGCGCGAAGCGTGCCGCTAAACTATCGGAAGTTGACCAGGAGGCCGTGCGCAGGCAATGCGTTTTCACCACGCACACACCCGTCCCGGCGGGTCATGACAAGTTTCCCTGGCCACTCGTGCGGCAAGTGCTGGGAGCCGAACGCGCCGATCTGCTGAATAAATCCGGCTGCTGCGCGGACAACGCGTTGAATCTCACTTTTCTCGCGCTGCGTTTTTCACGCTACATCAACGGCGTGGCCATGTCCCATGGCGAAGTGTCGCAGGGCATGTACCCGTCCTATCCCATCCGCTCGATCACCAACGGAGTTCACGCGCACACCTGGACTTCGCGCCCGTTTCAGACACTCTATGACCAGCACATCCCGCAGTGGCGCACGGACAATCGCTATCTGCGCAACGCCATCGGCATCCCGCTCGCGGAGATTCAGCAGGCGCACCAGCGGGCGAAGCAGTCGATGCTGGAAGTAATCGCCAAGCGCACCGGCGTGAAATTGAAGGAAGGCGTGTTCACCATCGGGTTCGCGCGCCGCGCCACAGCCTACAAACGCGCCGCGCTGCTGTTCACTAATATCCAGCGGCTGCGCTGGATCGCGCGCATGGTGGGCCCGTTACAGATTATCTTCGGCGGCAAGGCGCATCCCAACGACGCGCCGGGCAAGGCGCTGATCCGCGAATTGTTCGAAGTCGGCGATTCACTGAAGGGCGCGATTCAATTGGTTTATGTGGAGAACTACGACATGGAGTGGGCCAAGGCGCTTACCTCCGGTGTGGACCTCTGGCTGAACACGCCGCAGCGGCCGCTGGAGGCCTCCGGGACTAGCGGCATGAAGGCCGTGCTCAACGGCGTGCCGTCTTTGAGCGTGCTGGACGGCTGGTGGGTGGAGGGGCACGTCGAGGGCAAGACCGGCTGGTGCATCGGCAATCCCGGGAGCGAAGTCAGCGCCGAGCCGGAGGACGCCGTGCAGGAGGCCAATTCGCTCTACGACAAGCTGGAGACCACCATACTGCCGATGTACTACGGCCAGCCCAGCGCCTACGCCGCCGTGATGCGCTACACGATTTCGCTGAACGGATCGTTCTTCAACACCCAGCGCATGGTGCGGCAATATCTCACCAACGCCTACTTCCCCGATGAGGATTTCGTTTCGTTTTAGTGGGTGCGGCACTGTTACGCGTCACTTGCGCGGGGGCTTCAGGGTGGCGATGATCACCAGCGCGATTACCAGCAGCACGGCGGCGATGTCGAAGGCGCGCGTGTAACTCTTGAACTGATCGAAGAGCACTCCGCCCAGCCGCGGTCCCACCACTCCCGCAACGCCAAACGCCAGAAAGACAAATCCATAGTTTGCGCCGACGTTTTTCGCGCCGAAGAAGTCAGCGGTGGTAGTGGCGTAGAGCGAGAGCTGTGTGCCGTAGCAGTAATAGATGATGAAGATCAGCGGCCAGAACAGCCAGAGCGAGTCGATGCGGCCCAGCACGGGCAGCGTGATGGCCGATAGCAGCACCATGATGGAGATGGTCCTGATGCGCCCGATGGAGTCCGACAGCCATCCGGAGAGAATGCGCCCCGCCGCGTTGCTGATGGCCGCAATGGTGATGGCCGTCCCGGCAAGCGCCGCGCTCATCCCGGTGATGGAGAGCTGGGCGAAGGGGAGCAACTGGCTGATCACCAGCAACCCCGCGCTGATGCCGAAAGCGTAGCCGACCAATAGACGATAGAACTGCGAGGTGCGCAGCATCTCGGAGGGAGTGTAGTCGGCAGGCTTGCCATTTCCTGTGGGGCCGGCCGCAATTGGCGGTGTCCATCCCGCGGGCACGTAGCCGGCGGGAGGATTCTTCATCAACTGTGCGGCGGTCATGGTGGCGATGAAGTAGACAATGCCCTGCCACATCAGCACCGACTGCCAGCCATACGCGGCGATCCAGCCGGGAATGAATGGCCCCAGCAGCGCCGAGCCTGCGCCGAATGCGCCAACAGCGATTCCCACTACCAAGCCTCGCCGGTCGGGGAACCACTTCGAGATTACTCCGATGGGCGGGACGTATCCGAAGCCGGTGCCGATTCCCACCACGACGCCATAGGCCAGGTACATCTCCATCAGACTGCTGGCATGGCTGGTGAGAAAAAATCCCAAGCTGAAAATAATGCTGCCTAGAATGGAGACGATGTACGGGCCCTTCTTGTCCTGGAGACGCCCGGCAATCAGGAACGTGATGGCGAAGACCACCACGGCGATGGAGAAGATATTGGAGACTTCCGTGCGCGTAACGTTCAGCGCCTTTTCGAGCGAGGGGACGTAGAGGCTCCACCCGTAGAATGCGCCGAGCGAGAGGTTCATCAACACGCCGCCCACCACGACCAGCCAGCGATTGCCAGTTTTCATAGCGCCTCGCGTATCAAGAGTAAGAAGCTCCTGCATGATACCCGTAGACGG
>CAMBEY010000121.1 GCA_945865705.1 Candidatus Sulfopaludibacter sp. SbA3 | reverse complement strand
CGGAAGGTACGGCGAAAGTTCGCATCCTGGGGGCGCATCGCCTGGTCTCGAAAAATATGGAGTACGATTTCAATCCTTCCGACGAGACAAGAACCGCAACGGAGACGCAGAATTTACGGATTGCCGGCGAACAAAAGTAACCTAATTCGTTTCTGCCCGTGGTTAAAGTTCCGGGAAAAACATCATGCATTCAATCGATTTGTCAAAGCACTGAAAGCGAGGAAGAAATCATGTCAGCACTTAACGGCAATAGGCCCCGGTACCACCGCAGTCGGCAGCGCAAGCTTTTCCGGCGCAAGGCAGTCCAGGAACTACGAAAATCACTTGAGCCAGTGGTCGTAGCAAAGTCAGCTGGAAAGAGTAAGTCAACAGCCGTCTAGGCGGTCCAACCCAATGCTGTTGAGTTTGGCGTAGTTCAGGTCCATGAGAAATTGTGCGGGGAGCGGAGAAATGAAATTGTTCGATCGATCAGTAGCTGGGAGAGAGGATCAGTCGCGGTCCGAGCAGAGCGCGCCTTGGGAAATGCCGGTTTGGAAGGCCGCCCGGGGTAAGGAGGCCGTGCTCCTCTACATAGTTTTGATACACGTCCTGGCTGTCATTGGACTCGTGTTCTATCCGGCACCTAGCCTTACGATCATCTTGATTTGCGTTGGTTTGATTTCGCTCGGCGGCCTGGGCACGACGGTTGGCTACCACCGATCACTGGCCCATCGCGCGGTGAAGGTGCACCCGGTGATCGAACACATGCTCATTTTCTGGGCCATGTTTAACGGTTCGGGGCATCCCTCCAGTTGGGTCGCTTATCACCGGCATCATCACTCCTTTACCGATATGCCCGAAGATATATCCAGCCCCAAGCACGGCGGATTCTGGTGGGCACACTTGCGCTGGTTGTATCAAACCACCCCGGCTGATAGCCAGAAGTGGTGTCCGGAACTGAGTCGTGGCACACACCGCATCTGGACCTATGCGCAAACTCCATTGCTCTTGGTCTCGATACTCTGCGGTCTGGCGCTAGGCTGGCAGGCTTTCTTCTGGATTGGTGGTGTTCGCCTGGTCTACTCGCTGCACATGCAGTGTTTCGTGAACAGCCTTACTCACCTGGATTATTCCGGAGCTAAGGACTCCAGCAAGAACGTCTGGTGGCTGGGGCCGTTGCAGATGGCTGGCTGGGGTGAGAACTGGCATAGGAATCACCACTCCTCAATTGTATCGGCGAAGTTCGGGCGCCACTGGTGGCAGGTGGACATCGGATGGTACTTCATTCGCCTGCTTGAGGTGCTCAAGCTTGCGAGCAATGTCAGAGTCGTGAACAGTCCCGACAGAGATCCCGCGTAACCTTTGCCTGGGGACTTCGCATCTGCCCATACGAATCAGTCAATCAGACCGCAATGATTGAAGACGGACCGAGCACGCCCGCCAAGTGGCTCTCCGCCAAAGCCACTTCCCCAGAGCGGCCGCCAAACCCGTACCAGTACAGGCGGAATCGTTCTGAGGTTGTCCACCAAGGCTCACCGAAATATTCAATCTTTATTGGGTAGTGTTCATGGGTTGGTCTGAGGTGTTTTCGAAATTGGCGCTTACGACGGGCATGGGCAATTGGCGGTAACCATACACCTTACGCTTCCAATACGGTGATAGCTGGGAAACATTTGATCCCTTGCTGGACTGCGCGTGGAAGAACTTCTGCGAATCGATGACGATGCCCACGTGCTTCAGGTCATCGAAAAATATTAGTGTCCCATATGATGGCGTCTCGCCTGGAGGGAGTTTTTTCAAAGACAAAAATAGTTTTCGAGCGGTGGTCCGCTTGAGGTACACGCCGTTGTCGCTCAACATGCGCCAGACGAGGCCGGAGCAATCATAGCTCTTGTACCCCGTTGCGCCCCACACGTATGGCCGGCCAACATTCTTTCCCACCCAGGCGCCGAGCTGCTCTACTTGCTGCGTGGGCAGCAACACCATCAGAAAGATGAGGAGTGATGACGTCATTTTATCGCGCTGCCTAACAGCAGTCCCAGGCCGATAAACAGGCCCGCCAGGAATATCCCGACCGCCAGATTTCCCTTTGATAGCTCCTGCGGAAAATCAAGTCCAGGAGTCAGCCAATCGAAAATTTTATACGCTGCGAGAAGCCCCACTAGTCCGATAACCAGCGACATGATGATGCTCAGCGCGTAATTCGCAAGATCCATTATTCCCCCGACTCATCCTTCAATGATTTTATGCAGCGTGCGGTTCTAGCACGGAGAAGCTTGCCGAAGGCTGCATTGGCGCAAGTCAATTTTTGAACAGATTGAATGGCGTGTCAAGCGCGAGTATGTTCGTTGCGTGCCTGCGCCGTGAGGGTATCCCGTAACCGCAAAACGCCCTGCCGGTTTATTAGCCAGCAGGGCGCTCTACCTGGAGCCGCACTCCTCAATAGCTACGGTAAGGTTGGAGGTGGAACCGACAGATTGAAAATTGCAGGTTCACCCTCAATCAGTTGATAGCCTGCGGGTACTTTGAAGAGCGACGCGTCCGGCTCTGCGCGGCTGATGCTCGTCAAGCGGTACGTGTTCTCGCCCATGCGCGGATCGGTGTGGCGCGTGGAGACCATCACTTGCAACACGGGTGAGCGCCACTCCTCCGTTACGATTTCGATAGCGAGGTCGTTGCCGATGGAGCCTGCTGGGATCGTCATCACGGTGCGCGTGCCCTCCACTTCAATGCCCTCCACCAGCTGCTTGCCCAGCTCCTCGCGGCGAAAGTTATTAGGCAATGCGTTGGTGATTTCGACCTGCGCGGGACCGCGCTCAATGCGCCGCGTGAAGACGCGCACTCCGTTTGTTGCTCCAGATGCCGCGCCCGGACCTGCTCCCACTCCAGCACCCGGGGGCGGCATGGGAGGCGGCATTGGCATCGGCATGGGCATCGCGCTTCCTGCGTCGCCACTCGATATCCATTGTGGCGCGGGCATCTGCCGGGCCGTCTTGTCAGTGTGATTCAGTACATAAGTAACCTTGGCCACCGGGTCGCTGATGAACGATATGCTCGGCGCGGGCCCGGAGACGGCGAAGGGGCCGAAGGTGGGCAGTGTCTGATCGCGGCGCGTGCGACCTTCGCCGTCGCGATAGGTCTGGCTTGAGTTCTTGCGGCTGATACGGTTGCCGTCAACGAGTCGTTGTGTCATCTCGGTAGTCGCCGTGGCCGAGTAGGGAACACCTTTCACCGTGCCTCCGCCCATCATGCCCATTGGGCCGATGAACTCGACGACATCAGCATTGGTACCGACCAGCGCCCCGCCCATCATCGGCGCCATCATGGGAGAAGTCGCCGGCATGGCCTGCATCGATCCGCCTTGTCCTGCGGCGTGAAAGAACATGACATCAGCCTCGTGAATCCCCGAGCCGCTCTCGGCGGCCTCGACAGCGACCGCAGGTTCAAACATCACTTCCTGCGCGGGCGCATGGATAGCGATGCTCAGAAGGCCTGTCAATAGGGCTCCGCGTAACATTGCGTGCTGATTGATCCACATAGTTGTGTTGCTCCTTTTCCCGATGATACGTCGATTGGACTATTGCACAAACCGGATGGCGCGCGTCGTGCCGTCGCTGCCCACCAGCAGGTCTGCGTTGACGAAGCCTGCTGGCTGTCCCCCCACAGGACCCGCCAGGGACATGCCCAGCGACTCGATCGCGGAGTAGGGCATTCTCACCCGCATCACCACAGGACCGTCCTGGTAGAATCCGTCGCTGCCCGGGATCAGCGAGATGAACCGGGACGTAGACTGGTCCGCGCCGTTCCCCTGGATGGGAGTAGAGTCGGCGAAAGTCCGCTCTTCCGCCGGTCCATTTTCACCTTGATGAGCAGGCGACAAATTTGCGGAATTATCGGCTGTGCACAAAGTGCACACGTTCACGGAATCTGCGGTTGCTGCGGAATTTGCGGTCGCCTGAAGTCCCGCGCCGGACCCCGTCTTCGGGCTGGAATTCCGTCCGGTGCCGCGGACCAAAATTTGCGGAATTTTCCAAGTTGACGAACTTGAAGAAATCGCCGGTCCTCGCGGTTCGGTCGCCCCCGGGGGAAGAGGAGGTGTATAGGGAATGCGCGGCGGCGCCGGCAGATTCGGAGACTGCGAAATTTTCAAAATAATCCCCATTGACAATATCACCATCGCCGCCAGCGCCCCCCAAACCCTCAGGCGGGAGAATGTGCCCTGCCTAATCAATTGACCAATCGAATTCTGTGAGGAGGAAATTCTCGGGCGATCCTGAATGGTTTTGAAATCTGAAATCGACTGTGCGGCGGGAAGAGTTTCTTCCACTGCGGGCTGATGCAGCTCGCGAAACGCTACCAGCAATTTTGCCTCGACGCGCGCCGCTCTCTCCTCCGGCTCCGTTGCATCCCCGGCCTCCGGGTTATGCAACGCGGTCTCGCGCAACGATCCCAGCAGCAAGCCGAGCCGTGTCTGCTCCCGAAAGAACTTCGCGCACGCCTGGCATGTGGACCTATGCGCGCGCGCTTCGGGTGTGGAGAGCGCCGCCGTCATCTCTCTCGCGCTCACGCGGCCAGCGTCTTCGTCAACGCCAACACCAACACCAACACCAACGCCAACGCCAACGCCCTCGCCAACACACTCAATAACGATCAGTTGAAAGACTTCACAATTCATACTTCACACTCCACCGGCTTAATCATTTTCTTCTGCGGCCTATCCTTACTATCTGTGTAATCTGCGGATAAGCTTTTTAAGCGCTCACCCAGCAGCGCGCGCCCCCGGTGCAGACGCGAGCGCACCGTGCCCACAGCGCAGTCGAGCGCCGCCGCGGCCTCCCGGTAACTAAGCTCCTCCAGATCGCACAGCACCACCGCCGTGCGATAATGCTCCGGCAGCGCGAGGATGGCGCGGCGCAGTTGTTCCACTTCCTGCTCCCGGCTCGGATCATCCATAAACTTCGTGGTCGGATTCGTCGCGTGATTACCTCCCAGACTTCCAGCCGTCGCCTGCCGCTCGGCACGTTCCTCGACCTGCTCGGCGTCCATGGCCACCAGCGACCCGGAGCGTTCCAGCCCGCGCAGCACGCAGTTGCGCGCAATGCCGTAGAGAAACGCGCTGACGCTGCCGCGCGCCGGGTCATAGTTCGGCGCCCGCCGCATCAGCACGAGAAATGATTCCTGCACGGCATCCTCCGCCGCGGCGTGGCTGCCGGTCATGCGCAGCGCAAAACGATAAAGCCCCGCCTGCCGCCGCCGGTAGAGCGCGATGAAGGCGTCTTCATCGCTGACCAGCATCAGTTCCAACAATTCCCGGTCGTCAAGTTGGGAGTAATCCGCCATGCGCCCTCGCGCTACCTGATCCTGCGCCTTGCCAGCGCACGATTCGTTGGATGCCACTAATGATTCCCACGTTGAAGGAAATTAGTTCCAGATTTTGCGGATTGATCCGAGCCGCGACAGTTATGGAGCGGTGCCGAAGGGGATAGGCCCGCGCCATCACTGCTGGATGACGCGGCTACTAAATCGTTGATTAACCGCAGTGGGTTGTGCGGGCAGCACGATCCGGATTGGGCGGTCCTATGAGTACTGGGTCCAAAGGCCCATTTAGCATTTTGAGACCACGTTCTCCTTGCATGGCGGGGGGCCGGTGCCGTAATCTTCCTCTGTGAAGGAACCGCCCCATCATCGATTCACGCGTGTGCGGAGCCTCACTCAACAGGCCAAGTTCGCTGTTGAAGCACCTGAACGCATCGTGCTGCCCGGAACGCCGGCACGCCCGGAGGCTGGCACGGATGACCGCCACACTTCAAATCTAAATTCAAATCCAAAGCGCAATCACAATATTGTGCTGAAGCAGTCAGAGAGGAATATCATGCAAAGCAAAGCAAGTCGAATTCTGTTGTTGAGCGGCCTGTTGATTATCTCGTCCGCCTCGCAGATGTTGGGACAGGGGGGCAGCCCTTCCAATCCGGAGCAGGTGCGCCTTGATCTCCTCAATTTCGTGCAAGTCAACGGGGAACTGGCTGCTTCAGCGGGAATGACCAAACAAGTGGAAGACATCCGTAACCTAGAGGACCAGGTGCGGTTGCTTTCGACGGCGGATCTGGACGTGCTGCGCAAGGCCATCCCTGATACAGGCGCGTTGAATGCCGCCGCCCGAACCATGCGTAGAGAACTAGATGCGCAGGATGAAGTTTTCTCCTCGGCGGTGTCCGGAGATTTGAATACCTCGTCATTGGCGGGGTTTCCCAACGCGGAGTATCCCTCTTGCGGCAGCACTCGGAAACCAGAATCTACCATTGATGCGGCTGACATTGTCTTGTTTGCAGCGGAAACTGTTCGAGATGTAGCCAGCCGCGGCTGCGGCCAAGTGGCAGTGGTCGCGGGATTCGGCGCCAATACCAGCACTTTATGTATTATCACGGACGCCGTCTATCTGACGGCGAAGATTGTAAATTACGCGCTGCATTTTTGCGATGCCAAGATTGATGGAGCCGAGGCGAGCACCGCCTACGGCCGACTGTCTCATCTTCACACGGACCTGGAATCGAGCGTGGCCAACGACAACACCAACAAGACCTCCATTATCAATAACGATAACTTCAACAAGACGGCCATCATCGCCAACGATGATGCCAACCGGACCACCATTGTCAACAACGACAACGCCAATCGCACGACCATCATGAACAACGATAACGCCAATACCGCCAACATCCTGGCCAACGCCAATGCCAACAAGAATGAGTTGAGGGACCTGGTGTTGCGCACGCAGATCGAGGCCGACCTGGCGCAACCCGACAACGCCGTATACGTCGCGCTATTCGTTACGCCCACGGCCAACGGCGGCTATTTGAACCTCGTGCGATCCATTGTGGCGCAGACCATCGCCAACATGATCGCCGCCGGCGGCAAGACAGGTCAGGCGCAATCCTTCCTGGATCAAGGGGATGCGTCCAAGACCGAAGGGAACTTCAAGCAAGCCTATGCCAACTATCGCAAGGCCTACAAAGCGGCGGTGAACTAAACTGCCCGTTCGCCAAAACTCAACCCGGCGGCGATCGCGTGGCCGCCGGCAACGGGCGATGAAGATAACTTCATCGCCTTTTCTATTTTCTGACTCCTCCTTCCGTCGCCGCCGCGGCGTCACAGAGCCGCGCGTGAGCGAGTGGACACGTTTGATGGAGTACGATGCCCGATTCGCGTAAGCCCCGTGCGTTCACGCCCGCGGTGTCGTGACAGTTGGCCGGGTGTGCCTGCGCCGACCGTGTCCGCTTGCTGGCGCGCGCGGCTCTGTGACGCGGGGAATGGATTTGCTTGACCTGTGAGAATACCGGCGGTAGCATCGTGGGCGTTCGCGGAATTAACTGAGGGGGAGGGATGCCGGATGTCTTCATCAAATAAGGTTATGGGATTGGCCGCGGGGTTGGCGCTGGTGGCGGCGCTAGCGATTGGTAGTGGCGAAAGGGCTGTCGCGCAGAACGCGCCTGCAGGCGCGCCCAGAGATGGGATGATTGCCAAGCCGACCAAGCAGCTCTACAATCCGCCGTACCCGAATAATCCTGTGAAGCCGTTTAAGATTATTGGTAACGTCTATTATGTCGGGTTGACTAACTACACTTCGTTCCTGATCTCGACTCCGGCAGGGCTGATTCTGCTCGACACCGAGGACGAGCAGTTCGTTCAGAACATCAAGGACAACATCGCCGCGCTGGGCTTCAAGTGGAGCGACATCAAGATACTGTTGCAGGCGCACGCGCATCTGGATCACGTGGGCGGCCTCGCCACGCTCAAGAAGGATACCGGTGCGACGGTTTACGTGATGGCCGAGGATGCCGCGGTGCTGGCCGACGGCGGCGCGAGCGACTTCCGCAACTTCGACGGCAAGCCGCTGTGGAAGCCGGTGAAGGCTGACAAGCTATTGAAGGATGGCGACAAGGTTACGCTGGGCGGTGTTACCATGACCGCGTTGCTGACGCCGGGGCACACCAAAGGCTGCACCACCTGGACGATGACCACGGAAGAGGCGGGCAAGAAATATGAAGTGGCGTTCGCCTGCTCGCAGCGGTTGAACGACGGCGTGCCGCTGGTGAACTATCCCAAGTATCCCAACGCCATCGCCGACTATGCCAAGGGCTTCGCCAAGCTGAAGACACTGAAGCCGGATATTTTTCTGGCCTCGCACGCCTTCATGTTCAGCCTGAACGAGAAGATTGCCAAGATGAAGCCCGGCGCGGCAAACCCGTTCGTGGACCGCGAAGGCTACCAAGCCTACATCAAGGACTTCGAGCTGGAGTACCGCTACAACCTGCAAGAGGAGCGCGCCGGCCGCAAGTCAGTTACCACCACGCGCCGCTAGCGGCACATTAATCCCTCATCGTCGTCGTCAATCCGAGCGCAGCGAGGAACCTGCTGTTGATTTCCTTCGCGGGAAAGCGGGTTCCTCGCT
>CAMBEY010000120.1 GCA_945865705.1 Candidatus Sulfopaludibacter sp. SbA3 | reverse complement strand
CAACAACGCGTTGAGCACCTGCAAGTTGGAGAGACTAACATTGCCCCGCTGCCGCGGCAGGCTGGGTTCGATACGAAGGTACTGGGCCTCGGTGATTTCCATATCCCGAAGCATACCACATTATTCTATTTAGTGTTAACACGCCCTAGACTGTTTTGCCGGAACCTTGCAATTCTGCGCTATGCGGTCACGCGGACGTTGTCGTGCAGAAACTCAGGGGCAAAGTCTGCGTCGTTCGGCCAAACCAAAGTGTGAAACTCGGGGTGAATGCGAAATTGTTTGAACACTTCCAAGTCTTTCAGCGGTTCAAAGACTTCACCCCAAAGTTCTGGCTGCAAATCAATTTCGCCGGCAGTTCCGTCTCGGAACTTCAATCTGATGATGTAGCCGGAAACATATTCGGCTTCGATGACGTGATAATCCATAGAAGTGGCTCGACTCAGATATGGCACGCCCATTATAACAATTTCGAGATAGGACCGGTGGACACAAAAAAGCCCGGACAGGGTAACTGTCCGGGCCGTAGTATACGTTGATTTGGAACAACAGGCCTTCGCTTCGCTCAGGATGACATCGTTGGTCTCCACGGCGTGCCGCAGAGCGACCGACCATCGGGAGCGAGGCGAAAAGGCTGGACGCAGTCCCCTAGTACATGCCGCCGCCCATGCCGCCGGGAGGCATCGAGGGGCCTTTGCTGTCCTTGTCATCCGGGATTTCGCAGATGAGCGCTTCGGTGGTGAGCATCAGGGACGCGATGGAGCCGGCGTTTTGCAGAGCCAGGCGAGTTACCTTGGTGGGGTCGATGACGCCGGCCTTCACCATGTTCTCGTAGACTTCAGTGTCGGCGTTGAAGCCCCACTGCTCGTCCTTCTGCTCGCGCACTTTCTCGACGACAATCGCGCCTTCAAAGCCCGCGTTCGCCGCGATCTGACGGCAAGGCTCTTCGAGCGCGCGACGCACGATCGTCACGCCGATAGCCTCGTCGCCCGTAAGCTTCAGCTTATCGAGTGCCTTCGCTCCGCGCAGCAGCGCAACGCCGCCGCCGGGAACAATGCCTTCCTCGACCGCCGCGCGCGTGGCGTGCATGGCATCCTCAACGCGAGCTTTCTTTTCCTTCATCTCGGTCTCGGTTGCCGCGCCCACTTTGATTACCGCAACGCCGCCGACCAGCTTGGCCAACCGCTCTTGCAGCTTTTCACGATCATAGTCCGAGGTGCTCTCTTCGACCTGCGAGCGCAGTTGCTTCACGCGGCCCTGAATGTCGGCGTGCTTGCCATAGCCCTCGACGATGGTGGTGTTGTCCTTGTCGATGGTTACTTTCTTGGCGCGGCCGAGCTGGTCCATCTTCACGTCTTCCAGCTTGAAGCCGAGCTCTTCGCTGATCACCTGGCCGCCGGTGAGGATAGCGATATCCTCCATCATGGCCTTGCGGCGATCACCGAATCCAGGAGCCTTAACGGAAGCAGCGTGCAGCGTGCCACGCAGCTTGTTGACCACCAGAGTCGCCAGCGCCTCGCCTTCCACTTCTTCAGCAATAATCAGAAGCGGCTTGCCGGTCTTGGCGATCTGCTCGAGCAGCGGGAGCAGGTCCTTCATCGAGCTGATCTTCTTCTCGTGGATCAGGATGCGCACGTCTTCGAGCACGCACTCCATGCGCTCCGGATCGGTAACGAAGTAGGGTGAGAGATAACCGCGGTCAAACTGCATGCCCTCGACCACTTCGAGTTGCGTCTCCATGGTCTTGGACTCTTCGACCGTGATGACGCCATCCTTGCCAACTTTCTTCACGGCCTCGGCGATGATGCCGCCGATGGTCTTGTCGTTGTTGGCGGAGATGGTGCCGACCTGCGCGATCATGTCGCCGGTAACGGGCTTGGACAGCCGCTTGATCTCCGCAACCGCGGCCTCAATGGCAATGTCCACGCCGCGCTTCAGTGCCATGGGATTGGCGCCTGCCGCGACATTCTTGATGCCTTCGCGGAAGATTGCCTGCGCGAGTACGGTCGCGGTGGTGGTGCCGTCGCCAGCCACGTCGCTGGTCTTCGAGGCCACTTCACGAACCATCTGCGCGCCCATGTTCTCAAGCGGGTGCTTCAGTTCAATTTCCTTCGCAACGGTCACACCGTCCTTGGTGATGGTGGGCGCGCCGAATTTCTTGTCGAGCACCACGTTGCGGCCCTTGGGCCCCATGGTGATCTTCACCGCATCAGCCAGCGCATTCACGCCAGCCAGCACGTAGTGGCGAGCTTCCTCGCCTTTCACAATTTGCTTTGCTGCCATTCTCGTTTTTCCTTTCGTTCGGACTTTAATCTGTCGTTAGAATCTGAATCAATGCGTTTTGATTTAGACGATCCCTTGGCTCAAAATGAAACCACCGGGCCTCGCGATACGTTCACTATTTCTTGCCGGTGTTCAGGATGCCAAGAATATCTTCTTCGCGCATGATGAGAAGTTCTTCGCCATCCAACTTGATTTCCGAGCCGGAGTACTTGCCGAACAGGATGCGGTCGCCGACTTTCACGTCCATGGCCACGCGCGTGCCCGTGTTGAGGATTTTGCCATCGCCCACGGCGAGAACTTCACCCTCCTGAGGCTTCTCTTTCGCCGAGTCCGGGATCACGATCCCACCCTTAATCTGTTCCTTCTCTTCTAGTCTGCGGACTACGACACGGTCCTGCAGGGGACGAATCTTAATTGCCATTAGTCTTGCTCCTTTCGCTCTTTGCTTGCTCACGTACTGACTGGTATCCAGTCAGCTCACTTCAAACTCAATTTTCGCCAACCGGCTCTGCGGCGCAGACCACGGATAGGCACCTTTGCTTCCATGCCCTCAATCGCAGCATCGCCAATCAACAATTTGTTATCGGGGTTACGCCTTGAACCACAAGCGGACTCAATCTTCGGTGGTGCTCCTTCGCCTGGAAAACTTCTGCTGACATTCCAGTTCAAGCGAACCGGATTTCAGAGTACTCATGTCAATTAGCACTCAGTGCAGACGAGTGCCAGTATATGGAGCGCACTATGGCTTTGTCAAGTGAAAAGTCGTCGATTAGCTCCATCAATATAATTAATATGAGCGTAATATACTAATATTTAACGGTAAGAAAACAATGTTCTTATATTAAATATTGGAGTAAATTGACATAATTTCGTATCGATTATAGAGCGATAAAATTAATGAATGCCGAGAGCATTCACAATGGAAAGCATGATCGCCGCGGCCATGATCGAACCCACCTGCCCACCGGTGTTGGCTCCCATGGCGTGCATCAGGAGATGATTTTTCTTGTTGTAGCGCTGGCCCTCATTCTGCACCACGCGAGCCGCCATCGGCAGCGCCGAGATGCCCGCGGCGCCGATCAACGGGTTCACTTTTCCGCCGGTCAGAAAGCACATCAGCTTGCCGAAGAGTACGCCCATTACGGTGTCGAGTGAAATGGCGATCAGGCCCAGCGCGAAAATCCCCAGTGTCTTGATATTCAAAAACTGGTCGGCCTGCATCGTGGCTCCAATGGTCAGACCCAGCAGCAGGGTTACGATGTTGCCCAGCTCATTCGACGCGGTCTTGGCGAGACGATCCAGTCCGCCGACTTCGCGGAAGAGATTGCCGAGCATCAGCATGCCCATCAGCGGCGTGCCCAGCGGCGCGACCACCGCCGTGAATCCAGTGACCATAATTGGAAATACCAGCTTCGTGGTCTTTGAAACCGAGCGCTTGACGGTGGGCATGACGATCTGGCGCTCTGCGTCGGTGGTCAGCGCGCGCATGATTGGCGGCTGCAGGATCGGCACCAGCGCCATGTAGGAATACGCCGCGACCGAGACGGAGCCCAGCAGATGTGGCGCGTAGTTGGTGGTTACATAGATCGCCGTCGGCCCGTCGCATGCGCCGATGATGCCGATAGCCAGCGCCTCCAACTGCGTGAATCCCAGGCCCAGAGCCAGCAACAAGGTCAGAAAGATTCCGAACTGTCCTGCCGCACCGAACAGCAGGATGCGCGGATTTTCGAGCAACGGACCGAAGTCCGTCATTGCTCCAATGCCAATGAATATAAGGATGGGAAAGAGTTCCGTGATGATGCCCGCATCGTACAGAGCCTTCAAGAATCCGTGGCCTTCCATCAGACCGGTGCCGGGAACATTCACCAGGACCGCGCCGAAGCCGATGGGCACCAGCAGCAGCGGCTCCAGATTCTTGGCCACTCCGAGCCACATCATGACGCAGCCGATGGCAATCATGATCCAGTGCTGCAACGTGAATTGCGCGGTCCCCGCGACCATCCCTTGCAACCCGGCGAGTATGGCATCCCAAAGCACGCTGTCTATTTCTCCTTACCCGCGGCGGGCGCGGGCGGTTCGATCGGGTAAATCTTCTTCAGTCCCGAAATGAGCAGGCTCAACACCCACAAGCTGATGAGCGTTCCCGACATGCCCAGGATGGTAAGCGTTAGTCCGAAAGTAGTGTTGTCCATACCGATTCATTTCACCGGCGCTGCCGCATAGCGCAAATTCAATAGCAACCTCAAAGCGGTTATTGTAGCACGGAACCATTCGCCGAAACGCGAAGAGCGCTCCAGCTTGCGCGTCTCATCAGGCAACCAGCGCGCGGCGCAGCGCGCCTTCGATCTCCGGATAACGGAAGCTAAAGCCCGTTGCCAGCAACTGCGTCGGCTCGACGCGCTGACTGCCGAGCAGCAACTCCTCACCCATCTCGCCGAAGACCATCTTCACCACGAACGCCGGCAGCGGAGCAATCGTCGGCCGTCCCAGCACCTTGCCCAGCGCTTTCGTAAACTGCAAATTGGTAACCGGCGCGGGCGCCACTACATTCACCGCACCCTTTAACGACGCGGTATTGATGGCGTGCAATATCGCTCCGACCGTGTCATCGAGCGCGATCCAACTCATGTACTGGCGGCCCGATCCGATCTTGCCGCCTAGCCCCATGCGAAATGGCGGAAGCATCTTCTTGAGCGCGCCGCCCTTGGCGCTGAGTACAATTCCAGTACGCACATGCACGACGCGTATCCCGGCACGCGACGCCACTTCCGTCGCCGTCTCCCAGTCGCGGCAGACATCGGCGAGATATCCCTTGCCGGGCTTCGAGTCCTCGCGCAGCACCTCGTCGCCGCGATCGCCATACCAGCCCGTCGCCGACGCGCTCACCAGCACCTGTGGCGGACGGAACATCGCACGCGCGGCCTCCGCGATCAACTGTGTGCCGCGCAACCGGCTGCCGTGAATCATCTCTTTCTGCGCCGGCGTCCATCGCTCCGAGATGGTCTCGCCAGCCAAGTGAACAATGGCGTCCGAGCCATCGAGCTGCACCGTATCCACATAGGCCGTGTCGGGATTCCAGAACACATCGCCCGCGCCCAGCTTGCGCTGATCGCGCATCACGCGCGACACCGTGTGGCCAGCCGCCACCAATGCTTCCACCAATGCTGAGCCCACCAGTCCTGTCGAACCTGTAACCGCGATACGCATGTTGGTCTCCTCTGTTCTTAAGTATGCGGCCTAAGTATGCGGGATGAAGCTCAAAACCATCAGGATATCTGAGAGGTTGACAAAAGGGAATGGCAACCCGTAGCCTGAGAACGGGCTTGGTCATTCGATGGCGGCGCACGCAAGCCGCTTAAATACAGGCGCACAGCACAGTCCGTCCGCGTTGCAGCGATGGCGGACAACAACCTCAGGAGGCATCACGATGGGTCAGCGAATGGTCAAGTGCATCAAGCTGGGACGCGATCTGCCCGGCCTGAAGGAGCCGCCCTTCGACAACGCCTTTGGCCAGCGCATCTTCGACAACGTCTCGGAGGACGCCTGGCTCATGTGGATCGAGCACCTCAAGATGGTCCTCAACGAGTACCGCCTGAACCTGGCCGACCGCACCGACCAATTGAAGGTCCGCAAATACATGGAGGACTTCTTCTTCGGCGAAGGCGCTGGCAGCTCCATGCCCGCTCCGCCTTCGGACTTCGTCCCGCCCACCCCTAAATAGTCACTCGCATGGCGCAAAATTTGTGACCCGCGAAGACCTAAAATCTCGCCCGTAACTTGGCGATAAATCGGGTCCCGGTCCGCCGCCAAATTGTCCAAATTTGCGGTTCTGCCCAAAGTGCACACTTTCACGGTTCTGACCACTCTGACCAAATTTCAGGGCTCGGAATTCGGAGCACCGTCCCCAACCTTGGCGTGGACGGAAATCAGGAATTCGGGGAAACCCGATCCACAAATCGGACTCTTGCCCCCCCTTGCCAGCCCCCAAGTGGGCCCCAGTTTTCAGCCAAATATTCCAAATTATCCATCCTGCCCAAATTCACCAAATTATCAAAATTATTTGATGGCGTTTTGCTGATTCGAAGCGTTTTGCTGGAAGGTGTAGCCGCCAGAGTTTTCTACGCGAAGTGGAAGCTGGCGTGGAAGCCGGGGTGGATGCGGTGTCGCAAGGGCAGGCGCGCGATGGGGCCTTCCTGCACGTCGAACGCATCGAAGATCAGGAACTCGCAGGCGGCGTGGCCGTCCGGGCCAACGGCGCTCGTATCAAAATGCTGGACGATGACCACGGCCTCGTGCGGGTTTTCCGGATTCGCCGCAAACACCGGCTCACCGCCTAGATACTCGCCGCGCCCCACCTGGTAAATCTGCGTGACTTCTCCATGCACGGCTTTATCCCGCCCAATATTTCCGAGCAGAGAATCGCCGTGCAGCCACTCGCCGCGCGCGAGTTGGTTAAAGAATTTTCGGCCCGGCTGGCCGGCCTCGGCGATGCCCAGCATCCAGAAATCACTGTAGTCAGCTCCGGCGCGCGCAGGATCAATGGAAGGAAAATCCGGCGTGCGGTCGTAGGCCATGGCCACGCGATCCACCAGCTTCCCCGTTTCCAGATTCACACGGTAGCGCACAGGGCGGCATGGCGCGACGGTGGAGAAAAGGTCTGGAATCGTCTGATACTCGCCATACACGGGCGCGTCCAGTTCCAGAATATCCACAGTGAGTACGGACTCACTCTCAAAACAATTGATGAGATGCAGGCAATAGCCCCGCCCCACCGCGACGTTAATCGACTCATTCGAACGCGACTCACTCGGTACTCGCGGCCCGCGCGGCCCACGGGGCCCACGGGGCCCACGGGGAACGATCAATAAGTGACTCCCGCGATCCGGCTCCCAGCGCAGCGACTCCATTACGCTGGCTCCCTGGTTCAGAAATTTTCCGAAATCCATCAGCAGCGGGCTCAGAAAGAAAACGGCGTGCCGCGCCGACAATCCAAAATCGTGAATGGAATGCGGCAGTCCGATAGGGAATCGCGCGCGCCGCAACAAGTGAGCGTGCGCGTCAAACTCATAGAGCGTCAGCACGGGATTGGCGGCGGCGAAGGAGATGCCGAAGTTAAACAGATGCCCGCTCACTGGATCAAACTTCGGATGCGCCGCGAATGGACTCACCTCGTTCAACTTGCTGTGAAAATCGAATTCGCCGCGCGTTTCCAATGTGTCCGCATCGAGTTCTATGGGCAGTGTCTGCTCGCCAAACGCCAGCAAACGCCCGGCGAAGCGATAGACGCTGACGTTGACGGGAGGCTCCAGCATCACGCCGCGATGCAGACGGTCGCCCGCGAACGCGGTGCCGAATCCGCGATAGAGGAAGCGTCCCGCCTGATCTTCCTCACGCAGCTTCGGCGTGCCGACGAAGCGGCTGGTGAAGCGCACGCCGTCCTCGTGAAACCGCAGCGCGCAAACCATCCCGTCGCCATCCAGCCAATGCTTGTAGCGGAAGCCGCTCCGCTCGAAGCGCGCCGGACCGTTGACCGTGTAGTCGCCGCGCAGCCACTCCGGAACGCGGCCCGAAATACCGGGAATCTCATAGCGGTCTTCCACCGCGTCAAAGAGAAAACATTTCTCCAGCCCCGGCGCTGGGTCGATTTGATTTTTCATCATCTTCGCATCCGTCATGAGTCACTCGCCCAGTTACACACTTCCAGCAACTCGGTCCATTGGCAATGCGGACGGCAACGGATCGCGCGGCGGCGCGGTGCCATCGAGCACGCGGCCCCAGAATATATGCTTCCGCCGCGCCAGCATATGATCCAGGTTTTGCTGCATCAGGTTCTGGACGTAGCGCGCGACGTCATGCACCACCTTCTTGTTCTGCGCGTCCGCGGGACTGAGTCCCGCAACCGAAATGGGCGGCAGCACGCGCATGTGCCACTTGCTGGGCAGCGGAAGCATGGGGAGAAACGGAAACGGCGGCGCGATGGGAAAGTACGGCCAGCCCGTCAGTTGCTTGAGATACGTGGAATCAATCCGCCCGATGATCGGAAAAATTTCGGCATGTCCGACAACCACTACCGGAAGAATCGGCGCCTGATTCTCAATGGCCATCTGCACGAATCCGCTCTTCGAAAAATCGCGCAGCTTGTACGTCTCTCGATACGGCAA
>CAMBEY010000119.1 GCA_945865705.1 Candidatus Sulfopaludibacter sp. SbA3 | reverse complement strand
ATGAAACCGGAACCATCAAAGGACTTGGGAAACTAGTTACCTGGAATACCTTTTCGCCGCGCGGCGGTGTGGCTTTCAGGCTGACCAACGATGGCAAGACGACGCTGCGCACGGTCGCTGGCCGATATTATCTACCGCTTTTCCTCAGTGAGTTCGAGGTCGTGCATCCCGGACGCGGGCTTACTCGAACCATGCGCTACGAGGCGGCAACAGGCGGTTACACGGCGCTTGCCTCCATTACTGATCCGCGCGCGCAGATTCGCATTGATCAGGACATGAAGCCGCCATTCACCGATCAGTTCGCGGTGGGAGCCGATCGCGAGATCGCAAACAACTTTGCCATCGGATTCAACGTCGTCTATAAACGCGCCGGCAACTTGCTCGGCTGGCGGGATATTGGCGGCGTTTACGGCGAACAGCAGGTGCAGCTTGCCAATGGTCAGGCCCTCACTGTATTCCCGCTGCTGAACCGCCCCGCCGACCGCGTATTCCTGCGCACGAACGGTCCGGGAAACAAGATGAACTACAAAGCGCTCATCCTGACCGCCACCAAGCGACTGTCGCATGGCTGGCAACTCACAGCCGGCTACACGCGCCAGCGGGCACGAGGTCAAGACGTGGGTTCCACCGGCACCGCCGGTCAGGACCCGAACGATTACATTAATTCATACGGTGGATTGGGTTCTCGCGACCGGCCTAACATGTTCTCACTGATGGGCTCCTACGAGATTCCGAAGATCGGCGTGCAGGTCTCGGGAAACATCACGGCGGTGTCTGGAACGGCCATCGCTTCAACGGCACCCGTCGCTCTCCCGCAGGGCAGTCGCGCGATTAACCTGGAGTCATCCGGATCGAAGTACCGCACCGAGAGCGAGCAATACGCGCATCTGCGGATATCGAAGTTCCTGTTCCGCGAAGGCCCGCGCAAGATCGAAGTGGCCGCCGAAATCAAGAATCTGCTGCAGGAGCAGGGTGGCCCGGACATTCAGAGTACGGTGTTCAACGCCTCGACATTCCTGCAGATGGGCCTTTATCCCGAGCCGCGGCAGCTCCGGCTGTTCGCGCGATGGACGTTCTAGTCGCATGAGTGTGACAGATATCAGATTAAATTTCGAGAGGTGCAACATGCACGAGAAAGAATCGTTAATTCAACCGCCAATGACGAGGCGGAGTTTGCTGGGCATGATGAGCGGCGTGGTTTCCGGCGTGCCTTTGCTGATCGCTACGGCTCAAAGTCAAAGTGCCCCGAGCGGAATGGCAGCGTCTACGCAAGTGACGCAGCCACGCGAGCTGCCGTCCAAATTCAGCATCCAGCCGATAAGGATCGAGCTTAGCCCGAAATGGGTCCGAGCGGTCTTTGGCGGTCAGGTGATCGCCGATAGCCGTGAGGTGCTGCTGGTCTGGGACCGAAGCCGCACGCCGGTATATTATTTTCCCGAGAAGGACGTGCGCATGAACTTCATGACGCCTTCGGACCTTCACACCAAATCCGATACAAAAGGTGAGGCCTCGTATTACAACTTGAAAGTGGGCGAGAAGGAATCAGAAAACGCCGTCTGGTATCACGCGAAACCCAGCACCAGCGACCCGAGTCTGGGCGCACCGCCTGACCTGAAAGGCTACGTTGCTTTTGTTTGGGGCGAGATGGACGCATGGTACGAGGAAGGGGAGGAAGTGTTCGTCCATCCCCACGACCCGTATCATCGGATCGACGTGCTCTCAAGCGCCCGGAACGTGCGCGTAGTTCTGGGCGGGATGACCGTGGCGGAGTCCAACCGGCCTGTGCTGCTTTTCGAGACGGGCTTTCCCACTCGCTACTATCTGCCCAAGGCCGACGTGCGCTTTGACTTGCTGCGACCCAGCGACACAATTTCCCGCTGCGCCTACAAAGGAGAAGCACGCTACTACTCAGTTGAGGTAGAAGGAAAACTCGTCAAGGACATTGTTTGGTACTATCGGTTCCCCACCACGGAGGTCAGCAAGATCGTCAACAACCTGGCCTTTTACAGTGAGAACGTGGACGCCGTCTTCGTGGATGGCAAGGAACTCGCCAAGCCGCAGCGACGGGGCTAGGAGAAATGGTATATTGAAATCAACAAGTACCGTTACATTGAACGTTGTTATTGCCGCAGTTCTCCACTAGCTGTATTGTTATAAGCCGACTAGGACCGGTTTTATCCATCTCGGCATAGAGAAGAGTTAGGCCGCGCTGGACAAGGTTCGCGGTCGCGAGGGGCGACATGAAGAATTACTTACTCGCAGCGCTCGTGGTCGCCGCCGCGTACGTTCTCGTAGGCACGCTGCTCGACTCCGTTATTTTTCCGGAAGACGAACCCGGGCCAGCGTTCTATCCACCCACAGGCTATCAGTTTGTTAGCAAAACTGAGGGGTTTCGGCAAACGGTGGTCAAGCGCGAGAACGGGCTGCTTTGGCTGGAGCTTGAGCTGGAACCCCATGCCGCTGGGCCACCCGAACACGTTCACACGTCCTTCGCCGAGAAGTTTGCTGTCGCTGAGGGCACGCTGAGTATCCTTTTCCAAGGACAGCGGCGAGTCCTGCGCGCGGGCGAAACGCTGTTGGTGCCGCCGGGGACTCCGCACAAGCCATTCAACGAGACCGGCTCGCGCGTGGTCCTCAAAGGGCCAATGGAGCCTGAGTACGCGCTGCCCGACCAGTTCGGGATGTTTCTTGCGCAGGCGTATGGTTTCTTCGACGAGTCGTCAGCAAACAATCGGGCGCCGAAGGCGCTGCTGCAAATGTCGCGCTTCGCCCCGAAGTACGACTCGTGGCTCGCCAGCCCTCCCGTTCCAGCGCAAAAAGCGTTGTTCTTCCTGATTCGTCCGGCGGCGCGGCTCTTGAGCTACCGAACGCATTACGAGAAGTACATGCCACGAAAGTGATCGAGTGCGACGTTGCGGCCTAATCGGCGCTTGAAACCGGCGCAGGCGGCTGCGAGTCTCTCAGAGATTAACGGTCACTCGCAAGAAGGTAGCGGGTATGGAAGTGCCGCCGTCAGCGCCTTTGTTCTGTGCATTCGCCAGATCCAAAAGCTGGCTGTGGAGTTCCTCCACTTTCCCGCTCTTCTCGGCCGCATCGAAAGCGTTCATGGTTGGACCATAGAATCGGCTGAATAAGTCGATGAACTGGGTTGGGCTTTTGTCGGGCGAAACGAAGTGGAACGTGTCCTTGACCATGGATATTTTCTCTTTGAGCACTCCGGCTTGACCAAAACGTTCAATGATGTGCTTATCCACGCCCCAAGTCATTGGACTGACGAAGCCTTCTGGAGGTGGCGGCGTAAACGCTGCGCTTATCTTCAGCAACTGCGACACGAATGAAGTTGGATCGTTGGGTATCCAATTGCCCATCACAACGCGACCGCCTGGTTTGGTGACCCGGACCATCTCCTTGGCCACGTCGAAGGGTTTGGGCGCAAACATCGCGCCGAAAATAGAGATTGTCAAGTCAAACGAATGATCGCTGACGCCCTGCAAATCGCACGCATCTCCCTCTTGAAATTTCAACCGGTTGAGACCCGCCTCCGCGGCTCGTTTGTTCCCGGCTTCAACGAGGTTCCTGGCAATGTCGATTCCAACAACTTCGGCCCCCAAATGGGCTAGCGGAACTGCAGTAGTGCCATCTCCGCAGCCAAGGTCCAAGGCCCGCAGCGGCGGCGTTATTCCGAGAGACGTAACGAGGGCATCTCCCGATTGACGCATGAAGGCGGCAATTTCGGTGAAGTCGCCCTTCTCCCACAACTCTTTGTTCGGATTCATAATTCCTCCCAATAAAATATCGCAATCTCCCGATCAATTTGGTTTGAACCAGCAGCTAAAAATACCATGCCGCAATTATTGTTGTTTCTCCAGCCCATCCAGAAAGTTACTCACGACCTGGCTCAGATCGCGGTGCTCGCCGTCTATGGCGTAGTTGAGGCGCCGCATGGCATCGTCTGAGAGTACGCCACCGAGTGAGTCAATCGCTTCCGCCAGTCCGGCATGAGTCTCAAGAGTTTGCGCGCGCACACACGGCACGGCCTGATACGGCGGGAAGTAGTGTTTGTCGTCCTGCAGAACGAATAAGTCGAGAGCAGCGATCAGACCGTTGGTGGCGTCGCCGGCAATCAGATCGATCTTGCCGTCGGCCAGCGCGCGGTATGTGAGTCCCAGATCCATGACGCTGGGCGGCTCGGCAAACTTCAACTGGTAAGCGGCGGCCAGCCCTCGATAGCCGTCCTCTCTTTCGAGGAACTCGTTTCCGAATGCGGCGTGCCAGTTCGAGGTGTGCGGAGCCGCATCGCTGAGCGTTCTGAGACTTAAGCGGCGCGCCTCTGCTCCCCGAATCATAATGGCGAAAGTATTGTTGAATCCAAGCGGCTCCAAGAGCTGCACTTGGAACTGCTTCCGATACGCCTCGCGCAATTCTCCATAAACTTTCTCCTCATCCGTTACCGGTTTTCTCTTGAGGATGGCGGTATAAGCGGTTCCCGTGTATTCGACGTAGGCATCAATCTGGCCGGCTACCAGAGCATCGTGGGCAATCATGGTTCCGGCAAGATAGAACCGTCGGTCCACGAGGAATCCCGCGCGCTCCAACCGTTGTGACAACAACTCACCGAGGATGGTCTGCTCGGTAAAATTCTTCGACCCAATTACGATTGGGCGTGGTTTCCCTGTCGGTCGCGAGGCCACCATCAGAGAAATGCCGCCAACGATAAACACCACCAGCGCGGACACGGCAATGGAACGTAAGCGGTGCAAAGGACTCTTGGCGACCGCGCGTCCGGCCCAGCCCAAGAAGAAGTCTGCCAGCAAGGCCAGCCCAGCCGCCGGAAGAGCGCCTGCCAGAATCAACTGATCGTCCACCATCGAGACGCCACGAAAGATATATGTCCCCAAACCGCCTGCGCCAATCGCCGCCGCAATGGTGGCCACGCCGACGGAAATCACCGTGGCCAGGCGCAGGCCGGTCATGATCACGCCCAGGGCAAGCGGAATTTCAACCTGCGTGAGAAGCTGCCAATCGGTCATGCCCATGCCGCGGCCCGCTTCGCGAATGGCAGGGTCCACGGAGACAATGCCGGCATGAGTGTTGCTGATGATGGGGAGCAGCGCATAAAGGATCAGCGCAATGATGGCCGTCCGCGCGCCGATGCCGCCAAGCAATGGAAGCGGAATTAGAAAACCGAACAGAGCCAGGCTGGGAATGGTTTGGATGACATTGGCAGCGCCCAGAACCCATCGACTCCATGCAGGCCTGCGCGTCAGGAAGATGCCCAGCGGAATTCCGATGACGGCCGCGATGCCGGTCGAAATGACAACCAGGATCAGGTGCTGCAAGGTAAATTGCAGGACTTCAGCCGGGTGCGAGAGTATGTAGTCCATAGCCAGTTTCTTTCTGAAACGCACTAAGCAACTTGTTGAGTAACCCTAATTAAGTCGTTGTTCCGAATCGCAGCGCACGTTGCAGGGGTGAGGAACCTGCTGTGTTACTCGCATAGCGAAACGCAAAAACAGGTTCCTCGCTACGCTCGGAATGCCGTCTAAAACACTATTGAACAAGCTGTTAGTGAGCGGACAAAGGCTCGAGCGCCTTTCTGTATGGCTCTACTTCGGGATCATCTGTTTGAAAGAAATCAGCAGCGGACGATACTCTTCGCAGCTTTCCTTCGGACATCAATCCGATGCGATCGCCGACCAGCAGAGCTTCTCGAATGTCATGAGTAACGAAGACGATGCTTTTGTGCAGGCGGGTCTGCAATGCGCGAAATTCAAGCTGGAGTTCAGTCCGCGTCAGAGGGTCCAGCGCCCCAAATGGCTCGTCCATGAGCAACAGCGGCGGATCTGCCGCGAGCGCGCGAGCAACGCCGACGCGCTGACGCTGGCCGCCGGAAAGCTGGTTCGGATATCGTGATCCAAATGAGTCCGGGTCCAGGCCCACCAGAATTAGCAGTTCTCTTGATCGGGCACGGATTCTGTCCGGCTCCCAGCCCTCGAGGCGCGGCACCAGTCCGACATTGCCCTCGACCGTGAGATGCGGGAATAACCCAGTCTCCTGTATGACGTATCCGATCTTGCGTCGCAACTGGATCGGGTCCCATTCCCGCAGGTCTTTCTTCAGCACACGGACGGCGCCGGAGGTGGGAGTCAGCAGAGCGTTAATCGACTTCAATAGTGTGGTCTTGCCTGAGCCACTCCGCCCGATTAACACTAAGGTTTCGCCGACAGGAAGATTAAGGTTTACACCATCAAGTAGCAGGTGCTCGGCAAACAATGCGAAGCTCACGCATTGCAATTCTACGGCGAAGTCACCGCATCCGCCGCTGGTCTCAATTCGCTCGGTCACGGCTAGGGAGTCCCTTGGTCATTCGTGTGATCAGACGTGGCAATACGCTCCATTTCACGAATCGGATCGTAATCGTGATCCGAAACCGGCGCGAAGAGAAGCATCCTCGCGCATTCCAGTATCTGCCGGCCTCTTGGATCCTTGTCCATTGAGAGGAACTCCTGACGCAAAGCTTGCTGGACATCAGTGGGTACGGAACCATGGACAACCCAGGGCGGAGCGGGACTGGGCCCCAGGACTTTGATCGTCCGAATCTGCTCAATGATCGATGGATTCTTCTCAAGTTCCAATTCGAGAACGGTGCTATCAATCGCGGCTGCGTCAATTGTTCTTTGCAGAATCATTTGAATCGAGTTTCGATGCGACCCGGTCTCTATAACGCGGCCGAAATAATTGGGTCCCCATCCCTCCATGGCGAGGTGATATCGCATAATATTGTATCCTGAATGCGATGCGGGCTCGCTATAGCCCCAAGTCTTGCCACTCAGCTCTTCAAAGGACTGTAGGCTACTGTCGGCATGCACAACCACATCGGAATAGTAGTCCGGTCTACCGCCGTAGCGGGGATGGTTCCTCACAGGAGCTGCCAGTAGCTCGATAGTCTGGATAGTATTCTTTAGGAGATTATGCTTCCGGACATAGGCAAGACCACAAATCCAATTGACATGGATATCGCCGCGGAGGAGCAATCGTTCCCTTTCCTGCCACGGAATGTCGCCAATGAATTCAGACTGAATTGCTAATTTTTCCCCAATGAATGCCGCTAGCTCCGCGCAGAATGGATCAGCGATTTCCGCTTGGCAGGAACTAAATCTCAGCACCACCGGTCCTCTTTCTGTTGCTGGCACAATCCAATGTTGGTGGGCCCACTAGGATTTGAACCTAGGACCAAGGGATTATGAGTCCCCTGCTCTAACCGCTGAGCTATGGGCCCGAATCTGAAGCGCCGACAAAAGCGAACGCGCGGTGAATGGCGCACCGTTCGCACACCAATTCACGGAACACTCCTTCGATGATAAGGAATTTCCTCTCGCCGCGCCAGTTCAACTAACAATATTTTCTGGCAAGATTCGGCAATTGACAATCCCCACAGCGTGCCTTAGCTTTTAACTAACCCTTGCATGGGGAAGGACTCGCCGCCGCGATGTGGTCTCGAATCTCAGTAAGAAGATATGCGCAGATCGCATTGCTAACCGTGTTGGCCTGCCTCGGCCTTTGGAGCAGCGTCTCCGCGCAGATGCAACGCGAAATTCAGCGGCTCTTCCGCGATCTTCAGAATAATCGTCAACCACCGAAAGATACTGAATTCGTCTTCGCGCGCATTCATTTCAACGGGCGCTACTCGCGCATGGGCGCGGGGGGATTCATGTTTCGTGGGCTGGAGGGTTGGGCCCACGACTATCCCGACGCGGAAGAGCACATCCTGCAAGTGGCATCGGAAGCAACAAACATCAACTTGAAAAAGGACTCCTACGCCATTGTCAATCTCAGCAGCGAGGATCTATTCAAGTTTCCGTTCATCTACTTCAGCGAGGTTGGCGAGATGAACCTGCTGCCCGAGGAGATGGTTAACCTGCGCGAGTATTTCAATCGCGGCGGCTTCGCCATGGTGGATGACTTCGACGGCGTGGGACAGCTCGACTGGTTCCTCTCGCAGATGAAGCAGGTATTCCCGGAGCGTGATTTTGTGGAAATGACCATTGAGCATCCGCTGTTCCACACCTTCTACGAGCTACCCACTTTGAACGTGATCCCGCCTTACGAGACCGCAGCGCCGCCCAAGTTCTACGGATACTATGATGACCGTGGGCGGCTCTGCATGATCATCAACCTCAATCACGATCTCGGCGATTTCTGGGAGTGGATCGATCAGCCCATGTACCCCCTGGCTCCTTCCACGGAGGCGCTGCGTTTCGGCATCAACTATTTTCTATTCGCACTGAGCCACTAGATGCGGCCTGGTACAACCGGATTCATCACGCCCTGCCTCTATGATTCTTGCTGACAACCACATCGCTTTTCGCTTACCTTGAATTATGCCAGTGAAGTGGCCGAGCGGCTTGGCGCCGCGCGGCCGTTAGCTGGTGGGTGGCAGTCTGAACGATCGAAAAATCTCATCGAACCTGGAACGAATA
>CAMBEY010000118.1 GCA_945865705.1 Candidatus Sulfopaludibacter sp. SbA3 | reverse complement strand
GGCGCGAATCTCCTGCTCGCGCTCGACGATGAAGCGCATGGCCACGGACTGCACGCGGCCCGCGGAGATGCCCCGGCGCACTTTGTCCCATAGCAACGGGCTGATCTTGTAGCCCACCAGCCGGTCGAGAATGCGGCGCGTTTGTTGCGCGTCCACCAGCTTGGCATTGATCTCGCCGGGATTCTTGAAGGACTCCTGAATCGCCGACTTGGTGATCTCGTTGAACAGCACGCGATGAATGGGCACGCCAGTCGATAGTTCTTCGGCCAGGTGCTGGCAGATGGCCTCGCCTTCGCGGTCAGGATCAGCGGCCAGATAGATGGCGGTGGCGTTTTTGGCGGCGGCGCGCAGCTCGGTGAGAACCTTTGCGCGCGACTCGAGCGGCTCATAGGTGGGCTGGAAATTCTTATCGACATCCACGCCGAGGGTCTTGCTCGGAAGATCTTTCACGTGGCCGAGCGAAGCCTTCACCACGTAGCCTGCTCCCAAATATTTATTGATGGTCTTGGCCTTGGCCGGGGATTCCACGACCACCAGTATCTTGCCCGAAGGTTTCCTGGGGGTCTTGGCGACCTTCCCGGGGGGCGTCTCCGGGGGATCCCCCGCCACGGAAGTCTTCAGGACAGAGGGTTTCCCCGCCGCTTTTGACGCCGCCTTCTTCGTGGTGGATTTCACTGCCGCTGCTTTTGCCATCTCGATTCGATCCTCGGACCTTTCCTATCTACGGGCACTTCCACTAATACAACAATTAGAACGTCTTTACAAAATTCTTCCCGGGCAACTGGCGGATCAGGCTCTTGAATTCCAGCTCCAGCAGGCTGGCCAGCACTTCCGATGAGGAAAGGTTTGGCAGCGCGGTCAGGACTTCATCAATATGGACCGCCTCTTCCACTTTCAGCAAGTCATAAATTCCGCGCTCTGTTTCCGAAAGAGATTCCGCAAATAGAGATGCGCGGCTGGCGGCGGGAGATGCAAAATTCTTTTCCAGCCCGTTTTGCGATGAGCTTTCGAGCAGGCGCATACGCACCTGCGACGGCAGATCCTCCAGCACATCCTGCCAGTCCTGCACCAGTTTCGCACCCTGTTTGATGAGCAGATGCGGTCCCCAACTATTCTTGTTGGTAACCGATCCGGGCACCGCAAACACTTCGCGATTCTGCTCCATCGCCAGCCGCGCCGTGATCAGCGAGCCGGAGTGCTCGGCTGCTTCGACCACCAAAACGCCCGCAGACAATCCGCTGATGATGCGATTGCGGATCGGGAAATTCTGGGGCGCGGGGAACGTCCCCAGCGAAAACTCCGAGAGCAGCAATCCCTTCGCGGCAATCGCCTCGTAGAGTTTCTTGTTCTCCGCGGGATAGACCACATCAATGCCCGAGCCCATCACGGCAATCGTCTTGCCGTTGGCGTCGAGCGCGCCCTGATGCGCGGCGGCATCGATGCCGCGCGCCAAGCCGCTGATGATGCCTAGTCCGTGCGCAGCCAGATCGGTGGAGAGGCGCAGCGCCATGGCTCGGCCATAAGCCGTCGGGCGGCGCGACCCGACCACGCCGACGAGGTCCGCATCCAGCAGCGAAATATCGCCCATAGCGTAGAGCAGCAGCGGCGGATCGAAAATCTCGCGCAGCCTCTCGGGGTAGCGGGGGTCCTGAAAAGTCAGGCACACCGCGCCCTTCTGCCGCGCCGCCTCGGCTTCTTGCAGCGCCTGCTCAAACGACGTACCTGTGCACAGCGCGCGCACCACATGAGCGGGCAAGCCCAGCGCATCCAGCTCCGTGGGCGAGGCGTGGAAGACGCCCGCCGCCGAGCCAATCTGGTTCATCAGCCGCTGCGCCGTGCGGTTGCCCAGCCCCGGCACAAAGCGCATGGCCAACAAGGAAACGAGCTCTTCCTCTGCCGCGTCGCGGCTGGGAATGCTCACAGGAACAGGCTGTTGAGAATCTTTTGACAAAACGAACTGAATCTAGCGGAGTTGGATTTGACTTGTCAAGTTGCCTGCCACCCACGCCACCGCAACGGCGTGTGCCGAAGAAAAACGAATCTACGCTTTTCCAACCTATCAACGTGATGGTACATTAGAGGACTGGACACTCGGTGTTATCGCAGGCTGTCGTAGGCCCACGTCGGACGATAACGAGTGCCAGTTTATTTCCGGCCAACCCTCCCGCTCAATCGCAATCGGCGGAACAGGCTGAATCTTAACTGACTATTTTAAGGAGACGCAATGGACCCGCGCGTAGATATTTTTTGTCATATTTTGCCGAAGAAGTACGATGCCGCCCGCTGGGAGCGGGTGGGCAAGACCAACTTCGTCAAGCACAGCCCCTCGCACCTGAAATATGTTGCAGGCGGCAAGACGCAAGATCAGGAAAATATTAAAGTCCTGATGGACCTCGACGCGCGCTGGCGCATGATGGACCAGTTCCCCGGATATCGCCAGGTGATCAGCGTGGCTTCGCCGCCGGTGGAGGCC
Organism: Candidatus Sulfopaludibacter sp. SbA3; assembly: GCA_945865705.1. Classification (GTDB taxonomy): domain Bacteria; phylum Acidobacteriota; class Terriglobia; order 2-12-FULL-54-10; family 2-12-FULL-54-10; genus SHUM01. The sequence goes on along the minus strand of CAMBEY010000118.1, from coordinate 6,043 downwards.
GTGGACCCCGACGACAGCGAATATCTCGCCAAGCTTCTCAACGACGAGATGGCCGAGCTGGTGCAGAAGTACCCTGACCGCTTCGCCGGCGCCGCCGCGTCGCTGCCCATGAACAAGCCCGAGGCCGCCGCGAAGGAGCTGGAGCGTTGCATCAAGGATCTGAAGATGCCCACGCTGCAACTTTTCTCGAACGTCAACGGCAAGCCGCTCGATCTGGATGAGTACCGGCCCATCTTCGAGATCATGGAAAAGAACAACCTGCCCATCCTGCTGCACCCGGCGCGCGCCATTGATCATTGGGATTATCCCACAGAGGCCGATTCCAAGTTCATCATCTGGCAGGTCTTCGGTTGGCCGTACGAAACCACCGCAGCCATGACCCGCATCGCCTTTGGCGGCGTGCTCGATGACTACCCGAACCTGAAGATCATCTGCCACCACTCCGGCGCGATGGTGCCCTTCTTCGCCGGGCGCATCACCTCAATGTACCGGATGCTCGAGCCGCTGATCGTAGCCGAGCGCAAGGGCCGCCCCTTCAGCAAGCCGATCATCGAATATTTCCGCGCGTTCTACGCCGACGTCTCGACCTTCACCACGTCCTCCATCGAGTGCGCGGTGGATTTCTTCGGCGTCGATCACGTCATCTTCGGCACTGACGCACCGTTTGACTTCGAGGGCGGGCGCGCGTCGGTCCGCGAGTGCACGGACGCCATCAACAACTCGCGCCTAAGCGCGGAGGATAAGACCCGCATTTTCTCCGGGAACTTCGAGAAGCATTTCCGCCTCCCGGCCCAGGTCGCAGCGAAAGTGTAACTTGCAACAATTTATATAACTAACTGTAAAATACAGACAAAGCAAAGCGCGACAAGCCGAATAACGGCGGGTCGCGCTTTGTCGTTTTAGAGCAGAAAGGTCTTCTAAAAGGGATGACTCAACAACGAAATCGCGGCGTTATTTCCTCAGGCACTTGGCGATAATGCCGGCGGTGGTTACCAAGGTGGTCAGGTCGCGGATGGTGAAGTCAGGGCCGGCCGTGGTTGGAGATTTGCCTTTACGGGAAATTTGAATCACTCCGACGGCCTTGTTCTCCGCCAGCAGGGGCACGCTCATAATCTTTTGTATTGGCTGTCGATCAGTCTTGGGAGTCCGATTATCTGGCGCGTCCAGCGAGATGGATTCAAATACGGTCGGATGCTTTTGCGCCGGAAAGTTATTGATCATCTCCGGGCGTTTCTCACGCACAGTGCGCGTGGCCAGCGAATTGGTAGTGCTCAACGGAATGCTGCCGGCCTTCTTCAGCTTGAGGGGATAGACGAACGCCAGGATGGAGTCGTTCTGCGCCAACTCCAGCACGGCGACCTCGTCCATTTTGACCGAGAACATCCGGGCCAGCTCTCTCACGATAGACGAAATGTCATCCTCGGTCGGCTTACGACCGGCTTTCACCATTCCGTCCACTAGCCGCGCAATCTCAGCGACGGGCGTGGGAGCTACTGGCGTACTGCTCATGTTGTGTGCTCCTATCGGTGCAACTTCGGGGACAATTAGCATTATAATCCATCCGGACCGGCCTATCGGCAGTGAAGTGGATTGCTACCGACCCCGCCTAAGTACCCTTCTCGTTTCACTCTCGCCTGCTCATTCTCCCCGCGGCGGTTTCCCGTATTGCCGGGCCTTCCAGGTAACTCCGGAACCGAGCAGCGTGCGGAACATCGAGTCAAAGGTGATGACCGCATAGATGCTGGCCGCAATCGGAGCTAGCAGTCCGAAGCCAGCTCCAATCCCCAAATACAGCAACACGGGCAGGTGGATGAATCCGACCAGCAAATATTCGGCGGCCGCCAGCGAGACTGCGGTTATCTCCGCGCCGGCGGCTCGGCCACCGCCCGTCATCCAGCGCAGGCCATACCAGCCCAGCACCGCCAGCGGCAGGAAGTTAGTGAGCAGATACCCGAAGCTGGCCGCCAGCAGCTTGGAGACGGAGAAGCGATGCCCAGCAAAAGCGTTCTTGCGAAGCCCTTCCCAGATTTCTCCGAAGCTCGTGTACATGCGCGTGCTGAGCAGGTCGCGCGTGGCGGCGGCGAAGATGCGATGCCCGGAGTGCTTCACCAGCCGCGCCGTGTTCAAATCGTCGATCATCTCGGACTGAATGGCGCGGTAGCCGCCGAGCGAGGCCCACACACTGCGGCGCATCAGTATGTATCCGCCGGAGGCCAGCGCCACACTGGCTTTGGGATCGTTTATTTTGCGCTGGGGAAAGACGGTGCTGATGAGCAGCGCGAAGCCCGGCATCATCATTTTTTCCCAAAATGTCTCGCACTGCATGAAGGCGTAGATGGTAACCAGATCAGCCTTCTGCTGCTCGGCGATCCACAGGCCGGCGCGCAACGCGCTGGGGTGATACACAATGTCGGCGTCGGTGGCCAGGACCCATTCGCTCTCTGGAGATTTTTCCGCCACGGACTGAAAAGCAGTGTGCAGCGCATGGTTCTTGCCGATCCATCCGGCGGGGAGTTGCGCCTTCACGCGAATCAGCCGTAGGCGGTTGGCCTCCTGTTCGGGCAACGAGCGCGCCAAAGCTTCCGCTACATCGCCCGTTCCGTCGGTCGAGCCATCGTCCACCAGCACCACTTCGTAGTTGGGATAATCCTGTTGGAGCAGACCAGGGAGCGTCGAGGGCAGCATCTCCGCTTCGTTGCGCGCCGGGACCAGGATGGACACGCGCGGCGTTTCGCGGAGCTGGAACGGCTCGCCGGAAGAAACGGAGTAGTTGCCGCGAAAATTCACAATATTCCACAGCAGCATCCCCACCCACAGGGCGGTGCCCGCAATTAGTCCTGCAATCAGCCAGCTCAAGCGATCTTCCTTTCGTTCGCGCGCCGTCCGGGAACGTTGTCATCCTGGGAAGGGAGTTCCAACTCGAAACAAACCCGCTCCATCGCGGCTCGGATACACTCTCGAATCAGCTATCATACTATTGTGTTGAGGTTTGGTGTCGTGGCCCCGCTGTTTTCTTATGGCAACCACGGGTACACGGAGGCTCGCTCATGTTCGAACACATCCGGCCTTTGGACCCGCGCTCGGAGAAGATCAAGCGCCGCCTGCTGATCTTGATTCCAATCGTGCTGGCTCTGTCTGGGTATGCCTTCTGGCAATTCAAAAACTACCCGCAGGAGAAGCACGCCCACCAGTTCTTCACCGCCCTGAGCGCAAGCAAGTATGAAGAGGCCTACCAGCTTTGGCAGCCCAGCCGCTACTATCACCTTGGAGATTTTCTGGATGATTGGGGCGACAAACGCAAGGGCGGCCCGATCCGCCACTTCTACATTCGCCGCTCCCGCTCACGAGGAACCGGCGTGGTCCTCGACGTGGTCGTGAATAACGGCGAGACCCTGCGCCTGTGGGTAGACCGGGAAACCAAAGGCCTCAGCTTCCCGCCATTTTGACGCCGGTCAAACAGAGCCGCGACCGAGAGGGAGCGGTAGCTCCATGCGCACCACGGTGTGTAAACCTACATGCTTTTCATCTACTCGAACAAATCCACGCGACTCGTAAATCCTAAGTAGCGCTGGCCGGGGTGCGCAATCCAAGCGAATAAACTTTAGCCCAACCGACATTGATTCTGCCGCAACCCATTCAATCAGTGCCTTTGGTATTCCTCGGCCCGCGTACGCCCGCCTGACCGCAATTTTATGCAAGTAGGCAGCTTCACCACTTGGCCGTTCAGGCCAAAACTCATCGTCTTCCCAAAAACGATAGGCGGCAGCGACGACCTCAGACGCACATTCAACAACCAGCAATTGCCGCCGTTGTATCAATGGCGCAAGAGTCGAGACGTTGAATTGCTGGGCATCCCAAAGCGGCATACCACGGCCTCTCAGCCAATTCGATGCTTCGCGAAGCACTTCGATTGAGGCATCGAGATCAATCACCGTTGCGACACGAGTAGTTAGCGATTCCATAACTAGCCACCACTCCCTCTCGGTCGCGGCTCGGTCGGAGTCTATTGCAGACCCATTGTGCCAGCAGCTTGAGATGCAGAATTCTGCTCCTTCAATTCCACTCGCTGAAACTTCGCAGCGATGTCGTCGAAGATGGTGTAGAGCACCGGGATGGCCAGCAGCGTCAGCAGGAAGCACAGCGTCTGCCCGCCGGCGATCACCACCGCGATGGGTGCGCGCGATCCGCTGCCCGGCCCGGTGCCAAAGGCGGTGGGAATCATGGCCACCACGATTGATACGGTGGTCATCAGGATGGGACGCAGGCGAACGCGGTTGGCTTCCATGATGGCAGCGGTGCGCTCCATGCCCTGCTCCCGGCGCAGGCGGTTGGTGAAGTCAATCTGCAGGATGGAATTCTTCTTCACGATGCCGAACAGCAGCAACACGCCGATGGCTCCGAAAAGGCTCAATGATTTTCCCGCAAAGAATAGCGCGATCAGCGCGAAGGGAATCGCCAGCGGCAGCGACGCGAGAATAGTGATGGGGTGAACAAAGCTCTCAAACTGCGCCGCCAGCACCATGTACATAAAGATGATGGACAGCACCAGAGCGAGCAAGAAACTCTCCATCACTTCCTGCAGCAGTTCGCCAAACCCGATGAATTTGAAGTCATATCCAGCCGGCAACCCCACGGACTTCACCGCATTCTCCACTTCCGTCAGCGAAGCGCCGAGCGGCGCGCCGGTAACCATGTTGGAGGAAAGCAGCACCTGTCGCTGGCGGTTGTAGCGCTCCACCTGCGCCGGACCTAGGCCGCGCGTTACCGCAGCCACGTTGTCCAGACGCACTAGTCGGCCATCGGCCGTGGGCACCATCAGCGCGCCGAGTGACGCCGCGTTCAGGCGCTGCTCGGACTTCACGCGCAAGCGCACTTCGTACAACTCATCGCCTTCCTTATACTTCGTAATCGGCGCGGTGCCGGAGACCAGCAGGCGAATCGCATCCGAAATGTCCGCGACTGACACGTCGAGGTCGGCGGCCTTCTCGCGCGCAATCTCAATGTGCATCTCCGGGTTGCCCACGTTCAGTGAAGTCTCCACTTCCAGCAGCGTGGGAATCTGCTGCATCTTGCCGAGAATCTCTCCGGAGACGCGCGACAGCTCGGCCATGTCCGGGCCGCGCACGATCAGGTTGATGGGCGTCTGGCGGAACGCCGAGCTGCTGACCGCGCCCACGTTGCTCACGCTGATGCGCGCGCCAGAAATGTCCTTCAACGCAGTGCGCGACTGGTCCATTATTTGAAATTGATCGAGAGGCCGCTCCTTCATAGGCGCGAGCTTCACGTAAATCGAACCATCCGTAACCGTTCCCTGCCCGCCGGAGTTCACCGTGGTCAGCAGGTGATCGACGTGCGGAACGGTATTCAGGCGCTGCTCGATCTTTTGCAGCATGGCGTCGGTGCCTTCAAGCGAAGTGCCTTCCGGCATGGTGATGTTCACCTGGAACTCGTCCTGATCGTCCCACGTGACAAAGTCCTTGCCGATGGCCATGAACAGCGGGATCACGCTGAAAAATGTAATCGCGCAGACGGCCAGCACGGCCAGACGGTGGCGCAGGCTCCAGGCCAGCATGACCATGTAGCGGTCTTCGATCCAGCGATAGATGGGAAACTGCTTGGAGTCCTTCTTCACTTTTCCATCTTTATCCGCGCCCGTCTTCAGGAAACGCGAACTCAGCATGGGCGTCAGCGTGAAGCTGATGAACATGGAGATCGCGATGGAGCCCGCGGCGGTCAGCGCGAAGCCGCGCAGCCAGCGTCCGGCGATGCCCGCCAGATAGAACACAGGCGCGAAGATCACCAGCAGCGAGAGCGTGGTGGCCATCACCGCCAGCGTGATCTCCTTGGTCCCCTCGATAGCCGCTTCGACAGCGGAAACTTTCTTTTCCTCAATGTAGCGGAAGATATTTTCGAGCACCACGATGGCGTCGTCGATGACGATGCCCACGGCGACAGTAAGACCCAGCAGCGTCATCGTGTTTAGCGTCATGCCCGCCCACTCGACGATCAGAAACGTGGCGATGATGGAAGTGGGGATAGCGAT
>CAMBEY010000117.1 GCA_945865705.1 Candidatus Sulfopaludibacter sp. SbA3 | reverse complement strand
TTATGGAGTGGGCCGCGGCGTTGAATATTATGACGGCCCGGCCATCCGCAAGATTTTGCGCGACGCCCAATCGCAGGACTACCGATGGTCGTCGCTGGTTTTAGGCATTGTGAACAGCACGCCGTTTCAAATGAGGAGGGCACGAGAATTATGATGATCTTCAAAAAAGCAATCGCACGCCGGACGTTTCTGCGCGGCGCCGGAGCCACACTGGCTCTGCCGCTGCTGGACAGCATGTCGCCGGCTATGGCCGCGGAGCGCGACGGCACGGCGGTGAAGAGTCCCGTGCGTCTGAACATGATTTACGTACCCAATGGACGCATCATGCGAGAGTGGACGCCGAAGACGGCGGGCGCGACTTTTGAGCTGCCGCCGACACTCGCGCCGCTGGCTCCATTTCGCGATCGATTGACGGTGGTGAGCCATCTCTCGAACATGGCGGCGGTGGTGCGACCCGGCGAACCGATGGGCAATCACGGCGCGGCCAGCGCGGCTTACCTCACCGGCCTGCGCGGTGCCAATGGACAATTGGGAATCTCTGCCGATCAGGTGGCCGCAAAGGATTTGGGGCAACAGACACAGTTGGCCTCGCTCGAATTGACGCTCGACACCGTGGGCCTGCTTGGTGGCGGCGACACGCCGGTGAATGACGCCTACTCGAATACCATTTCCTGGCGCAGCGCCACGCAACCGTTGCCAATGGAGAGCAATCCCCGCGCCGTCTTTGAGCGTCTGTTCGGTGAGGGAGATTCCACCGATACCGCCGAGCGGCTGGCACGAATTCGCCAGAATCGCAGCCTGCTCGATTATGTTGCGGGCGACATCTCGCGCATGATGAACCGCGTTCCGCAGTCCGATCGCGTCAAACTCTCCGAGTATCTGGACGGCATCCGCGATGTCGAGCGCCGTATTCAGCGCGCCGAAGAGCAGGCTTCGACGAAGCAGCTTCCCGTCGTGGCCCGTCCCACGGGGATACCCGGAACCTATGACGATCATGCTCGGCTGATGTTCGATCTTCAGGTACTCGCTTTCCAGACGGACATGACGCGCGTCATCAGCCTCATCATGGCGCACGAAAAGAGCGAGCGCGCCTATCGCGAGATTGGCATCGCCGAAGGGCATCACGCTTTGTCGCATCATCAGGGCGACCCGAATATGATTGGGAAAGTCGCGCAGATTGACCTGTTCCAGTCGCAACTGTTGGCTTACTACCTGGAGAAGCTGCGCGCGACGCCAGATGGCGATGGGACGCTGCTCGATCACTCGGCGGTTCTGTACGGCAGCGGCTTGAGCGATGGGAATCTGCACAAGGCGACGGACCTGCCGTTGCTGGTCGCGGGCGGAGGCGGAAAGAAGATGGGCGGTCGCCATCTGGAATTCACGCCCAACACGCCAATGACTAATCTGCACGTCACATTGCTGGATATTGCTGGCGTCCGGGTAGATAAGCTGGGCGATTCCACCGGCCAGGTCGATGGGCTCAGTTTGGCTTAAGGAATCCAGTGAGAAGGTTACGATTATGAATCAGCGAACCCCCATACTCCTCGTGCCGATTGGCGCGGCTGCGGTTGCACTCTGCCTGATGGGAAGCCGGCCGCTTGTCGCCGCCGATGAACACCTGGAATTGATCAAAGCGGTGAAGAGCCGAAATATCGCGCAGGTGCAGAGCGCACTCAGCCAGCCGATTGATGTGAATCAGCCGGAACCGGACGGCGCCACGGCGCTTGCATGGGCCGCTCATCTGAATCTCGATGCGGTGGTGGCCTTGCTGCTCAAGGCGGACGCCGCGGTGGATGCCGCGAATGCCTATGGCGTCACGCCGCTGTCGCTGGCCTGCACCAACTCCAATGCGGCGATTGCGGGCGCGCTGCTCCGAGCTGGCGCCAATCCGAACGCGTCGCAGTGGACGGATGAAACTCCGCTGATGACTTGCGCACGTACCGGAGTGACATTGGCTGTGAAGCAGATGTTGGAAAGTGGCGCGACGGTCAACGCCGCCACGCGGCGCGGGCAGACGGCGCTCATGTGGGCCGCATCGCAGGGGCACGCGGAGATTGTCGCTATGCTCATTCAATCCGGCGCCAACGTGAACGCCGCGACCAAAGTTCCCGCGGGGTTTACACCGCTATCGTTCCTCGATTATGGCTTGCGGGATCACGTTACGGGAAAGGCCGATACCCACGACCGCAGCCGCACTCATCACGATCCGGCCAGTTCGCGCGGCGGATACACGGCGCTGCTGTTCGCGGCGCGTTCGGGCGACCTGGAATCGGCGCGGCGGCTGATTGATGCGGGCGCAAATGTAAACCATTCTGGCCCCGATGGCCCCGCGCTGCTGGTGGCGGCGGCCAGCGGGCATGAGGCGCTGTCCATCCTACTTATTGAGAAAGGCGCGGACGTCAAGGCACCGGACGGCAATGGCATCACCGCGCTGCATTGGGCGGTGCAGGAAGGTCTGGCGGGAATTACCGCCGCAAAGATTCAGGCACCCACGGATCGCATGTGGTTTCATCCGAACATGCCGGGGTTGGCGAAGGTTTTGATCTCCAAAGGTGCGGATGTAAATGCCCGTATCGCGCGTGGAACTTCTCCTTGGGATTTTCCCCCATTCGCGCATGGCGGCGGCATCGCTCTGCCGCAGATTCGTCAGACGGGCGCCACCCCATTTTTCCTCGCCGCTGCCGCGGGCGATGTGGGCATGATGCGCTTGCTGCTTACCGCGGGCGCCAATCCCCGACTGGGCACGGAAGAAGGAACATCTCCGCTGATGGCCGCGGCGGGAGTCGGTCAATTGCGTGATCGTCCGTTGAACAAGCAAGCGGGCGCGATGGAAGCAGTGATGCTGGCCATCGAGCTGGGCAACGATGTGAAGGCGACGGCGGCAGGAAACCGCACGGCGTTGCACGGCGCGGCGCATGTGGGCGCAAACGACATTATCGGGTTGCTCTTGAAGCATGGGGCCGACATCAATGCCAAGGATAAGTACGGGCAGACGCCGCTGAGCATCGCGATGGGCGATCCGGAGCGCCTGGTCGATCCATTTGACAAGCGCTTTCGGCAACAGCCCATCCCGCATAAGGCATCAGCTGATTTGCTGTTGAGCTTGGGCGCGGCTCCGCTTGCCTCTGAAGCGGACAAGGTGGGCGCGACTAAAGTCTCCGCGCCAAGCCGCTACCCGGCTGGTAGTCAGTAAGGATGATCCGCCGCGGTGGCGGTGGGGATGTTTTTGGGCACGTTGGTGGACTAGTCTAGTCATCTAAATTGGGTCGAAGAATATTTGTAAGTAGGTCGGGGTAGGCTCCATGCGTATCCGCATGTGCGGGTACACATTTTGCCTACGGGTGTGCAGTTCCGTGTATCCATCATTGGAAGGAAGGGTGAGTAATGAGAAAAAACCTTATGAGCGGACTACTGTTGATCATTTCGCTTCTTGCTGGAACGGTGCCCGGTTGGACGCAATCCACCACTGGAACCATCTCCGGAACTGTTAGCGATGAGAGCAACGCGGTGTTGCCCGGGGCACAGGTGACCGCATCCAACACGGCGACAGGTGCGCGGCGCACCGTCAGTACTGATGCCGCCGGCCGCTACGTCATTACCCAGCTCCCTCCCGGCAGTTATGATATCTCCAGTTCCATGACTGGTTTCGGAACGCTCGTGCGGCAGGGAGTTACTCTGACCCTGAGCCAGCAGGTCACGCTTAACCTCGCCATGCGGGTGGGCGCGGTGAGCGAGCAAGTGACAGTTACAGCCGAAGCACCGCTGGTGAACACTTCATCCGGGACGGTCTCCGGCGTGGTGGATGAGACGCGCATCCAACAGCTTCCCCTCAACGGACGTGATTTCAGCCAGCTCCCTCTGGTGCAGACCGGCGTTACCGACGTGCTAACGGGCGACAACGCGATGTCCAAGGGTACCGGCGCGCGCATATCCATGGGCGGATCCCGTGTGGATCAGACCGCATGGTTGCTCGACGGAACCAATATTCATAGCCCATCGTTCTTCGGCACTCCGGGCGGCGCTGCCGGCGTAATGCTGGGCGTGGACGCGGTGCGCGAATTTCAGGTGCTCACCAGCAATTATTCGGCGGAGGTGGGCGGCTCGAGCGGCGGCGTGGTGAACATGGTTACCAAATCCGGCACCAACACAATTCACGGCACGCTGTTCCACAGCATCCGCAACAGCGCGGTGAATGCCCGGGCGATGAATGATATTCCACAGAAAGCGGCGTTTAAGTGGAATCAGTTTGGAGGATCTGTTGGTGGCCCGATTCGCCAGGACCGCACGTTTTTCTTTGCCAACTATGAGAGCGTCATCCGACGTTCTGGTGTAACGCAATCCCCAGGAGTCCCGGATGATGGCGTGCGCCAGGGACTTGTTCCCGATACCACTGCGCCCGGTGGCCGCAGGCAGGTGAACGTGGCCGCCTCCGTGCGCCCCTATCTGAATATTTGGCCGGGAGTGAACGGCGGCGCCGTAGGTCCCGGTGTTGGCGTGCATTTTTTCTCGTCACCCAATCCCATCAATGAACACTATGTCGTTGGGCGGCTGGACCATCAGTTTAGTGAAAAACAATCGCTCTTTTTCAGGTTCACCATCGATAACGGTGACATCACCAGCCCCGATCCTCTGCCGATTACCACCACGGAATCGGAGATGAACACGCGCTACGCGACATTGGCTCACGACTACATCGTCTCACCAACGTTCCTGTTGTCCACTCGGCTGGCGGCCAACCGCACCTTGCTCGGCTCCGATGAGATCGCTCTTGTGGATTACCCTGTGAGTCTGAACAAGCTGCTGCCCGGATATCTTTTCAGCGTTGGCTACACCGGAGTGACTTCGATTGGCATCAACACGCAGAATGTTATCCGGCACGCTCAGACGCTGTTTACTTTCGATGAGCGCGCGCAATATATCCGCGGTGCGCATGCGATGAAGTTTGGCGTGCAGATTGACCGCGTGGAATCGTCGCGCCGCGGCGGCTCGGCTGGCTTGAATGGATCGATGGTCTGGGCCGGGGTTGAGCCGTTTCTCACGGATGCGCGCCCGCAGACATTTTCCGCGGCGGCGCCGGGACTCGACAATGCCCGCACCTATCTCCAGTATCTATACGGAATGTTCCTCCAGGATGATTGGAAGATCCGTCCCTATTTCACCCTGAATCTGGGTGTGCGTTACGATCCTTCGAGCGGGCCGGATGAGCGTCATGGCCGTGAATCCACCGTGAATGATTGGACGACGGCCACCGCATTCCAGACCGATATCGGCCTGTTCAATAATCCATCCAAACGGAACTTGTCTCCGCGGGTGGGATTTGCCTGGGATCCCAAGGGCGATGGCATGACCGCTGTGCGCGGCGGGTTCGGCCTCTTCTTCATGCAATTGTTGAGCGCGCATTATGTGGTTCAGGGCGCGAAAAATCAGCCCTACTTTGCCACGACCAACGCGATTCTGGGTAATCTGGCTTCGGTGGAGGCGGACCTGGCCGCTAATCGCGCCGCGCTATTGAGTCCCAATTTCGGCGGCGAGATCACTTTCCTGGAAATCACCCAGTGGGACCTGAATCCCTCCTATGAGATGAAGTTCAATCTGTCGGTGGAACGGCAATTCTCCAATTCACTTTCCGTTACGCTTGGCTACTTGGGCGGCAGAGGCATTCATCTGTGGCGCAACGCGGATGTCAACAATTCTCCTTATGTGCTGGACGCTTCCGGGCGCCCGTTGGTGGTGGCAGGAACGCCACGCGTGAATCCAAGGGCAGGTGTGGGCCAGACACGCTACTCGGATGCTCAATCGTTCTACAACGGACTACAGGTGGAAGTGAAAAAGCGCATGAGCAGCGGCTTCCAGTTGCAGACTTCCTACACCTGGTCGAAGACCGTGGATGACTCGACAACGGGCGTGGCCAATACCGACTACAACGAGGGCTCGGCGTCGCAGGCATATCTGACCAAGGCGGATCGCGGCTTGTCCGCGTTGCATGTGGGACAAAATATTTCGGTCAATGGCATTTGGGCTATTCCCTCGCCAGCCGATTCCGGGCTTGCGTCGCACATATTGGGTGGATGGCAGCTTTCAGGAATCTTCCGTGCCAAGAGCGGCACGCCCTTCTCCGTAAAAGTTACTTCGCGCAACGCGCCCGATCAGTCGCGCGGCGCCAATCTGCAAAGACCCGAACTGGCGGAAGGCCGCAATCAGGCCAACATCACCGCGGGCACCACCGCGGGATGTGGCACCGGGGCTGGAGCCATTGCGGCAGGGCAACAACTGGGCACCACAACGCGTTACTACGATCCTTGCGCCTTTGTCCGTCCACCGGCTCCGGTGGGATTCGCAGCCGGCAGCGGATATTTTGGTAACTTGGGCCGCAACACGCTCACGGGGCCGGGCTTGGTGAATTTTGATTTCAGCCTGAGCAAGTCGGTTCCGCTCGGTTTGTCGGAGGGCAGTGAAATCAAATTACAGGCCGATGCCTTCAATATTTTCAATCGGAATAATCTGGGCCTGCCCGCCACGGGCGCGCTGAATCCGTTGACGGGTGCATACACCGCCGAGGCCGGACGCATCAACACGCAGGTGACGCGTCCACGGCAAATGCAGTTTGGGCTCAAACTTATTTTCTGATTCGTTCAGTGCCACCGTAATCCAGTACGTCTTGGAACGATCATTGAATTTGAGTGCAAGATTATGGGAAACGTTTCGGACTATTCCCCGAACTGCCGGGCAACGCTATCCATGCTCGATGATCGTTTGCAAAGGCATCACCACTCCGCCAACAAAACAGATGATGTTGAGGTTCGTCTATTAGTACATATTGAGACGAAGCACTTCCGAAAAAGAGCCTATAAGGAGCCTATAAGGAGAACGATGCGCGCAAGGAAGAGCATAAGCGGGATGGTGATTTTTGCGGCGCTGCTAGCCCTCGCAACAGGCATCCTCTGCTTGTCCAGCGTGAAGCGACCTACTGGATCACCCCAATTGGTATCGGACCGGCAGCTTTTTAATGGCGAGGAAATGTGCCAATGGCCTGAAGCCACTTATAGTCCCGCCGCCGCAGCGCAGGACGAGAGTCTGTTTTCCTCGATCTACGACAGTACGGTGTATGCCGCGGAAGAGGAAGCTGGCCAGACACGCGAGATCACTCGCCCTCCAACTCGTCAGATTCGGGACCTCGACCCCATCTATAGCGGAATTGCTGTAAACACTCAGTTCAACGAAATCGTGTTGATGGACCAGAACACGTGGAGCATCCGTGTGTTTAGCAGGACGGACAACACCCCGTCCGGCGCTCGACTCACCGAACCGAAACGTGTGATTCAGGGACCGGAGACCGAAATCCAGTTCAACAACGGCATTTATGTCGATCCCATTAATGGGGAAATCTATTCAGTGGAGACCGACACTGGAGACAAGGTTGTGGTGTTCCCTCGGGATGCCAAGGGAGACGTCAAGCCCGCCCGCACGCTTACGACTCCTCATCGCGGTTTTGCCTTGGCAGTGGATGAAGAAAAGCAGGAGCTTTTCGTCGGTATTCAGTATCCACCTGAAGTGGCGGTGTATCGTAAAGGTGCCTCGGATGAGGAAGAGCCGCTGCGCAGTCTCCAGGGACAAAGCACTCGGTTGTCGGACATCCATGGCATTGCCCTGGATGTGAAGAACAGTTTGATGTTCGTCATCAACTGGGGACATGTCAGCGACTATAAGACCGCCGGCACCGGCAAATTTGAAGACCCTTCGATCTCCGTTTACCCGATCAACGCGGATGGCGACACCGCGCCGCTGCGCGTCATCCAGGGGCCCAGGACACAGTTGAACTGGCCCGCGCAGATGGCGATTGATCCGGATTCTGGAAATCTTTACATCGCCAATGATATGGGACAGTCTGTAGTGGTATTCGATTCCAAGTCGCAGGGAGACACTGCGCCCATCCGCGTCATCCAAGGCAACAAGACTCGTCTGGCGAATCCATCGGGCGTCGCTGTCGATACCAGGAATAAGGAACTCTGGGTCTCCAGCTTCGGCAACTCCTCGGCTTCCGCATTCCCGCTGACGGCAAACGGAAACGTGGCGCCCATCCGCACCATTCGCAGCGCGCCTGCGAACAAAGTATCGTTGAAGTTCGGCAAGGTGGAGGCGCTGGCGTACGATGAGGCGCGGGATCAGATATGGGTGCCGAACTGAGTGACGCACCCGCAGATTGCGGTCTTCGCCAGGATGGCGAAGGAGAATGAACCTCCAATTAGAACGCTCGAAGGTCATAAGACGCTGCTCAGCCGGACGATGCATGGGTTTTCCTATGATCCCATTCACGATGAAATTGTTGTGAACAGCCCTCTGGTGCAGACCATCCTGACATTTAAGGGAAGCTCCAACGGAGAAGAACCACCCATTCGCATCATTCAGGGTCCGAAAACAAGAATCCTGGGAATGGGGTACACCGCTCTCGGTACGGTGACTGCGGACCCTGCCAATAACGAGATATTCCTTCCCGTCGGATCAGGAGGATATCGCGGAGGCGAAGGAACGGGCGGCCCC
>CAMBEY010000116.1 GCA_945865705.1 Candidatus Sulfopaludibacter sp. SbA3 | reverse complement strand
GCCGCCCCAGTGCTTCACCTTGCCTTGCGAACTCCGCGCGTCGGACCAGCGCGTTGCTGCGAACTCTCTGTCTTCATTGGTCAGCGCCCGTTCAATGGCCTCCCGCAAGCCGCGCGGCACAACGCCCAGAACGGCGGATGCCGTTTGGTCGCGCACAACGGTTTCATTGCGCAGGCTATCCACCAGCTTGCGCCCCACGCGCGCATAGATGGGCGTTACTAGTCCCAGCCACAAGCTGGAAAGCCTCGGCGTCAACACTGGGACGGGAACAAAAAAGCGGCGCAGTCCACGCTGACGCGCGTACTCCTTCATGATGTCCTGATAGGAGGCCACATCCGCACCGCCGATCTCAAATATCCTGCTTTCCGCGGCTGGGTAATCGAGAGCGGCGATCAGATAGCCAATGACGTCCTCAATGGCAATGGGCTGCGCTTGTACGCGCACCCATTTGGGACTGATCATGAAGGGAAGCCGGTCCACCAGCGCACGAATCATCTCGAATGACAGGCTCCCGGAGCCGATGACGATGGAGGCGCGGAACTCGATGGTCGCTACGCCCGACTCGCGAAGAATCCTGCCCACTTCCTGGCGGCTAGCCAGGTGCGGCGAGAGGTCACTGCCACTGCCCAACCCCCCGAGGTAGACAATTCTCTGCACACCGGCGGACCGGGCAGCCGAACCAAAGTTGCGTGCAGCCTCGCGGTCGCGCTCTTCGAAATCTCCATTGGCCGCCATGGAGTGGATCAGATAGTAGGCCGTGTCCACTCCCTGCATGGCTGCCAGCAGCGATTGTTGGTCGGTAACATCGCCTTTCACGACCTGCGTCGTGCCGGCCACTCGCGGGCGCAGAAATTCCGGATGCCGCGCCAGGCAGCGCAGTGGCTGACCGTTCTGTTCCAGTTGCGCCAGCAAACGGCCACCGACGTATCCCGTAGCTCCCGTTAGCAGGATGCCCTGTTCCAGATTCTTCATTTTTTCATCCCGCCTGCGAGGATGCCCTCATCGCTCGAATGAATGCAAATGCGCTCAGCGCGCGCTCACGGGCCTCGCTGTGGTCAACGATTGGCTGAGGGTAGTCTTTACCCAGCTTCACTCCGGCTGCCTCGAGTGCCGTGTCCGGTGCTGCCCATGGCTGATGGATCCACTTGTCGGGAACTAAGGCGAGTTCGGGAACCCAGCGCCGGATGTAGCTCCCCTGCGGGTCAAATTTCTGTCCTTGAAGGACAGGATTGAAAATTCGAAAAAAGGGCGCGGCATCATGTCCGCAGCCGGCGGCCCATTGCCAGCCAAAGGTATTATTCGCCAAGTCGGCATCCACAAGCCGCTCCCAGAACCACCGCGCTCCCGTCTGCCAGGAAATCAGCAGATGTTTTGTGAGAAAACTGGCAACAATCATGCGTATGCGGTTGTGCATCCAGCCGGTGTGCAGCAGCTCCCTCATGCCGGCGTCAACCATGGGATAGCCGGTCAGACCATTTTCCCATGCCCGCAGCGAGCGCTCGTCCCTGCGCCAGGGAAACTTGCTGAATTCACTGTGCGAGGGGCGCTCGGGAGACTGAGGGAAGTGATGAAGGATATAGTAGGCAAATTCGCGCCAAACGATCTGGCGCAGAAATGCTTCGGCGCTTTGCCGCATGCGTGGATTTCCCGGTTGCGCGGAACTCTGCGTAACTTGCCGCACCGCGGTCCAGAGGCGCCGCGGGCTGATCTCACCAAAGTGCAAGTGGGGAGAGAGGCGCGAAGTGCCAGCCACGCCCGGCAGGTCCCGGTTGGTGATGTAGCTTTCGATGGGCCCATGAAGAAATTGCTCAAGCATCTTGTTTGCGTTTGCCGCGCCAGGCTGCCAGCAGTGTTCCAGGCCGTCTGCCGACGCCGGGTCTAACTGCGGGGATAATTCTATGAGTGCCATTGATTCCGGCCAGCGGCTAGGCGCCTGAAGACTAGCCGGCACGGCGGTTGCTTCGGCGGATTGCGGAAGTTGTAGGCACCGGTTCCAGAAGGACGTGAATACCTTGTACGGTTCACCTGTCTGGTTGAGCACGGTATTGGGGTCAATCAAGAGAGTGGAGCTGAACAACTCGAGGCCAATGCCCGCAGCTGCGAGCGATCGCTGGATCTGCTGATCGCGACGTGCAGCAGAGGGTTCATACCGTCGGTTACAGAAAATTTTCTGGACGCCCAGGGAGGACGAGATCTTTATTAGCGCCGACACCGCAGGACCACGCCGAATTACCAGCCGTGAGTCCAGCCTCCGCAATTCACCGTCGAGGTCACGCAAAGATTTGACAAGCCACCACCGGCTTGCCGGACCCGGCTCCCATTTGTCTTCGTCACCCGGATCAAGGAACACGGGTATCACCGGGCCTTGCCGGGCTGCCGCGGCCAGCGCCGGATTGTCATCCAGGCGCAGATCCCGACGAAACCAAACGATTGAAGCAGGGGAGTCCATAGGGTGAGTGGGGAATTCTGTTTTAGGTTGCGGCGGGCATTTCGGCCGGCATCGTCGAGGGAAACGCTGCGAGCTTTAGGATGTCGCGAAGCTGATTCTGATGGCGCTGCTCGTGTGAGGCGATGAATTTCAGCAGCTCCGGTATGTTGTTGTCGCCCATGAGGGGATGGATGACGCGCATCCGCTTGAAATCCAGATCCGGATTGGCGGCGAACAATGCTTTCATCTCCGCCTGCGCGTTGCGAAGGTCGCTCCGCAGTTCCTGCAGCGCCCGGCCTCTTGTTGGTTCAGCCACGGACGGCGCTTGTGCCGGGACCAGGCGATATTGCACAAAAGTCTCGCGAACGCATTTCGGCATCACGGAGTTCAGCACGCCCAGCGGAGCCTCCATCAGGCCGAGCAGCGGCTTGGGGATGAAAGCGATCGAGGTGTTTACCTCGGCAAAGCGGACGCTCAACACAGCCGGCCTGCCTGACTTTACCAGTTCAATCAGCTCGGCAAACTTCTGGCGATAGAGCCGTTCGGCGCGAACCAGGTGGTCCAGCACCTCCCCGATGGACCATTTCCCCGAGGCGGGGGCGAACTCCGACTGAGCCTGACTCAGGCTCTCCACCAGGTCCAGCGTCTTCTCGCGCGTGGCCTGAAGCTCGTGCAATCTTGTTTGGACGATTTGTTCCATGTGAGTAGCCTCTTCCCAACAACAGTCTTGACGCCTTCTATCTCAGGCTTCAGCCGACGGCGCGATGAAACTCTTCCATCAGGTTGAAGCTTTCCTTAAACACGCCGCGAGGAACAATGGTGGTCATGCTAGTTTCTGCGGCCCGCCCGCCGCGCACCGCGACGCAATCGTGCATGCCGGTGGCCTTCACTACGCAGCCGAGCGGCCGCACGTGTTCCATGAACGCATCGGCGATCTCGGCCACCAGTTCTTCCTGAACAATCAGCCGAGCGGCCAGGGCCTGAATCAGCCGCGGAATTTTTGACAGCCCGACAATCTTGCCGTTGGGGATATACCCGAGGTGCATCGTGCCCCGATAGATAAGCATGTGATGAGGACACAGCGATTGGAATGTAATGTCTGAAACAACCACCAATTCGCGATGATCTGAAGTGAAGCTCTTCAGTATCTCGCCGGGATTGGCCTGGTATCCTCGAGTCAGATCCCGATAAACACGCGCCACCCGCTTTGGGGTTTCCTGAAAGTGCTGCTCGCGGACATCCACCCCGAGTTCGGTCAGTAGGTCAGTCAAGATCTTTTCCAGGCGCGCATTCCCGGTGTTCCTGGCTGCGACCTGTGCGGAATCCCTTGCCGCAAATTGTTCGGGCTTATTCGTCGGCAGATGGAGATCAAGGTCCGTAACTTCGCGGCTGAGTTGTCCGTTCATATTTTTTCTTCTCCGCTTTCCTGGATTTGCTTGCTGCGCCGTGCCCCAAAATTTAATGGATGCATGCTGTTTACTTCCTAAACAAGTAGTGTGAAACACCCCACTCTTTCCCGTGCCGGTATCCCCATAGTTCCGCGCAGGCCATGAAGAAAACCCGCCAGCGTACCAGCCAGCGCAACGCTTCCGTGCGTGCCTGCCGAGCGTGAAGCGAGCGGCCGTAGGTATTGGCGAACAGGTCCAGTATCTCTGCGCGATGCTGATCGGTATTCTGCAGCCAGCACTCCGCCGTTTTCTGATAATGCGTGCCGCTCACCTGCCAATGGTTCGCCAGTTTCAAATCGGTCTGGAAATAGAGCAGCAGGTCATCGCTGGGCATGATGCCGCCGGTAAAGAAGTGCTGCGCCATCCAGTCGCTGGAATCGCGCACTTCAAACGGGTAGGCGAACCGCGCATGAGTGAAAATATGAACAAAGAGTCTAGCGTCCGGATTCATCCAGGCCGCGATGCGCCCGAGCAGAAGTTCGTAGTTCCGCATGTGTTCGAACATCTCGACCGACACGACTCGGTCGAACGTGCCCGGGGCTTGAAAGTGGTTCATGTCCGCCGTGATGACCTGCAGATTGGCCAGGCCGTGCGCCACCGCTAGCGAATCGATGAACTCTTTTTGAGAGCGGGAGTTGGACACGCTGACTATCCGGCTGGCAGGGAACTTCTCTGCCATGTATAGCGCGAGCGATCCCCAGCCGCAGCCCAGCTCCAGAATGCGTTGCCCATCCGCCAGTTCCGCGCGTTGGCAGGTCAGCGACAACATGGCCGCCTCAGCATCGGCCAGGGTGCGTGTATCTTGCTCCCATAGCGCCGAGCTGTACTTCAGGTGCGGGCCCAGTGCCAATTGGAAAAAACGCGCCGGGACTTCATAGTGCTGTTTGTTTGCCGCCGCCGTTTCGATCGCTAGCGGTCCGAGCTGCAGTCGGCTGATCAACTGCATCTTATGAGCGAGTTGTGCTTTCGGCGAACCCTTATCCTCCTCGCGGAGACGCTGGGCGAGGAGCCGCCGAATCCCCAGCCGAATCAGCCAGTCGGGCAGAAGGTCGCGCTCCAGCCAGCCCTGCGTCCAATCAATGGGAATGGAGGAACCAGTGGTTACCAGATCATTTGTCGTTGCCATGATTTAATCCTCATCGAGCCGCGATGCGGTTATCCGCGATTGGCGCGGGCTTGTGAAACCAGGGTACAAAGGCGCTGGTTGCTTGCTGGTAGAGGCGATACGCATCCCCTTTGGTGCTCAGGGCCTGCTGCTCCGTCGCGGGAATGCCCGTAACGCGGAACAAAAGGTAGAGCATCAGCAACGGGCAGAGCAGCGCCACCCATCCCCAGGGCGATGCTGCCGCGAAAATCGCCCATGCCACCCAGACCAGCCATTCAAAAAAGTAATTGGGATGCCGCGAGTATGCCCAAAGACCGCGCTGGCAGACCTGTTTGCTGGTTCCACTTTCTCGTTTGAACGCCGCCAGCTGTCTGTCGGCAGTGCTTTCGCCTGCCCGTGCCGCCAGCCACAAGGCAGCGCCGATCATCTCCAGCGCGGAAATGGCAGGCGCGGTGTTCAGTGCCGCCAGCAGGAACGGCAATGAGAGGAAAATCACCAGCACGGCCTGAAACTGGAAGAAGAGCAGAAACTTCCATTTCAGGTTCGTCTTCCATCTGCGCCGCAGCTCCTGATAGCGCCCCTCTTCTTCCTTGCCCAGAATCCGCAGCAGTAGATAGGTTCCCAATCGGAGTCCCCAGGCCAGCGCCATCCCGGCCATAAGCCATCTGCGCCAGAAATAGCCCGGCCCCAGCAGCGCAAACGTCAGGGCCATGATCGCCAGCCCGTAGGCCCAGCCGGGGTCCACGATGCTGGCATTGCCCATGCGCAAGTGAATCAGCCAGAGCACAAACATCAGGCCGATCACCAGTCCGGTGCCGGGCAGCAGCAGCGCGATGGCTTGCGTGATCATAGAGATTCCTGCGTCGCGGCCGGGGCCAAACTGCCGCCGGCAATTGCCTTGCCAATTCGCCGCAGCGCCGCGACAAGTGGATGATAGGCCAGCGCGCCCAAGGCGGGGGCAATCAGCAGCCATCCCGCTGCGGCGTGCAGGCCCGCCGTCCAGAGACTGGTGAATGCCTGAGGTACATCGCTTGCGCTCATATTGGCGATCTGTGCTGCGGAGAGGTTCAGCGCCGCAGCGCCAAAGATAGTTTCTCCCAGACGAATGAAAGGGAACAAGCAAACAATTTGCAAGGGAGCGCTGATATAGTTCACCAACTGTATCGCCGGGATGTTTAAGCCCAGCCGCCAGGCAGCAAGCGCGCAAAGCAGTGTTGTAGTTCCCAGGATTGGAAACACTCCAATCATCAGCCCCATCACAATGCTGGCCGCGAGCTTCTCCGGAGTAATGCCAGACAGAAACAAGGCCCGGATACGGCTGCCGAATTTTGTAAATGCAAGACCAGCCATTATCTAGGGCTCCTCAGCAGAAGATTCGCCATGGGCTCGTCATCCTTCAGGCGCATCAGTTGCAGCAGGACGTAGCCGGACATCGCGATATTGCCGAGCGACATTATGAGCACGAACCAGACCCCCCGTGCCAGCCAAGTGGCTTCCTTCATACACACCCACACAAAGAAAGTGACGAATCCAAAGTAGGCATCAAACAACGTGGCTACAGCCCAAGGGCTGTCTTTCCAACTGAACTCCGAACCGGCCAGCCACAACGGTTTTTGAAGGCTGACGGTTATGGTCATACCAACCATCCAGAGGAAGATTGCCGCGAAGAGAAGGATCAGTAAGTTTTTTATTCGCATCTTGCCTCATTCCTGCTGCGGCTTGGCACGCCATTACCCAACTACGAAAACTTCAGGGTGTTCTAGAACCTTGCCCCAAGCGCCTTGAGCTGGCTCTCGAGCTCTATGAAATCCCGCAATGGCAGCCAGTGCTCTTCGGTTAGATGCGGGTTTATATCCAAGGCAGGGGAGGCGCCCAGCCAGAGCTTGGCGTGGCGGGCAAGTTTCTTGCCGACCACCAGGATGTCCTGTAGCACTTCCGCCGTGGGTGGCGCCGAAAGACTCAGCAAGACGGCATCTGACTCGCTGCGGCGCGCAGCTTGCATCAGGTCAGCCGCCGGTAGCTCGGTCCCCAGATAAATCACGCCCAGACCGCCCGCCGCGGTCAGCATAGCGGCGGCCAGTATGGGAAATCCATGCCGCTCGCTTTGCGGCGTAGCAAGCAGGACACGAGCCGCGGGATTTGAATTGGAATATGTCCGAACCAGCGAAGACAGCAGTGCAGTCAGCAGATTGCTGATCATGTGTTCCTGCGCGATTCCGCACTTGCCTTCATGCCAGCGCTCGCCCACCGAGCGCATCAGTGGCAGCGCGACGCGGTGAACCAGCTCGCGCGGACTGGCCACTGTCGCCGCGAGCCGATTGAGTTCGCGCTCGGTTCCGGCATAGTCGAAGCGGTACAGGGTTTGCAAAACCGGCCCGAGGATGTCGCCTGAAATGTCCTGTTCGGAACCGTTAAGCACGGTCTGGGGCGTCGTGCGCAGGGAGACGCCCTTTTTCAGTAGTTCGCCGAGCTGGCGGTCGGGGACGGAAGCGACCTGGCCAATGGCATGGCCCTGCCCCACAGCCTCGCGCAGCAGTAGCAGCCGCTCGATCTGCGCCTGCGAGTATGCCCGGCCGCGTGCAGTGCGCACGGGCACCACGGCTCCATAGCGGCGTTCCCAGGCACGCAATGTGTCCAATGGAATGCCGGTCAGCCGGGCCGCGGCGCTGATGGGGTATTGAGTCGTCATCTCCAGCTGACTATAGCAGTCGTGCAATTTTATGTCAAGCAAATGTCTTGGACAAATCATTGACAAATTAAGCGCCATGCTGTATTTCTCGTGACGGCAGTGGGTGAATCGGAAATTCTGTGGCGGATGGATTGAGAGCAGGCATGAGTCGTATTGCAGTCATTGGCGCGGGCATTTCAGGCATGGCTGCGGCTCATTTGCTGAGCCGGAAGCATGAGGTTTTTCTACTAGAGAAAGAGTCCCGGCTGGGAGGCCACACGCACACTCACACCATCGAGACCAGCAGCGGGCCCCTGCCCATTGACACCGGCTTCATCGTGCACAATGACCGGACTTACCCGAATCTGGTGCGGCTCTTTCGTTCGTTGGGAGTGGCGCGGCAGGAGAGCGATATGTCGTTCGGCGTTTCCTGCCGCCAGACTGGATTCGAGTACAGCAGCCGCGGTCTGAGCGGGTTCTTCTCGCAACCTGCTGCCTGGCTGCGGCCTTCGCATTACCGGTTCCTCGGCGAGATTCTGCGTTTCAACCGCGAAGCCCGCCAGTTGCTGCTGGACCCGGCAAATGCGGACATAACATTACGTCAGTATCTGGACGCTCATAATTTCAGCGCAGAGTTCAAGCGCTACTATCTCTATCCCATGGCGGCGTCAGTCTGGTCCACTTCGCTCGAGGAAATGGAGGATTTTCCTGCGTTCACGCTGGTGCGCTTCTTCGATAATCACGGGTTTCTGGGGCTGACGACTCAGGCACAGTGGTACACCCTTCGCGGCGGGAGCAGCAGCTACATCCCAGCCCTGACGGCTGCTTATCGCGACCGCATCCAGCTCTCCTGCGATATCATCGGCGTAAACCGAACAGCGGCCGCGGTGCAAGTTCACTTTGCCAACCGCCCCGCAGAGAGCTTTGACCACATGGTCTTTGCCTGCCATGCACCACAGACGCTGCGCCTGCTGAGCGATGCGACACCTCAGGAGCGTCAGGTGCTCGGGCAATTGCAGACCAGCCGCAAC
>CAMBEY010000115.1 GCA_945865705.1 Candidatus Sulfopaludibacter sp. SbA3 | reverse complement strand
TGCTTCAGCTCCTCGAACCAGTTCAGCACCACGTTGATCTGCGTGGGCGCGGCGGCCTGCGACTCCACCGCCTTCAGCATCAGGAAGCGCTGCCCGTCGGGGCTGACATCGTAAAAGGGAAGGCTGCCTGTCGTCGGCAGGTAGGGGCCGTCGAAGAGCATGTGGGGTTTGCCTGCGGAGAAGCTGGAAGCCCCCGCTCCATTACTGTCGCGGCTCTGAACATTCACGGCCATGAGCTTGCTTCCGCTGCGGTAGAACAGTTCGCCGCCCTTGGGATTCCACACCGGCTCCTGCCCGCCATCCGTAGAAATCATCCATTTTCCGCCGGGGCCGGGGTAGGGTTGCACATAAATCTCGCGGCGGCCCGATTCATCCGAGGAATACGCCAGCCACTTTCCATCAGGAGAAAACTTCGGCGCAGTCTCCTCTGCCGGCGTCTTCAGGAAAGGCTGTCCCTTGCGCACTTGTCCTGAGCCTGCCGAAGGGTCATCGAGATTCATCACCCAAATGTCCCGGCCCGTCTCGGGCGTAGTCTCAATGAACGCGAGCAGTTTGCCATTTGGAGAAATAGAATTGGTGGACTGCTGATACTCGCTGCTGCTGAGTCGTTCGGCACCGGTCGAGCCATCCGCCGTCTGCACATAGAGATTTGCTGGCTTCGTCGTGTCCGCGCGGTTGGACTGAAACGCGAGCCGCCGCCCGTCGTCCATCCAAACGGGCACACTGTTCACGTTCCCTTCAAACGTCAGGCGCGTGAACGTGTCCCGGGCCAAATCATAGACCCAAAGTTGCACATCCTGATCCGCGATTGGCACCGCAACCCGGCGGCCGTCGGGCGAGACCCGCGGAAATGCATACACGCGCCGCGCTGCGGGGAGAGGTTCCTCAACCCCGTTGCGGCTCACCCAGACCATGCGGGTTTGGCTGCCGGAGACGCCACCTGCAAGGTATGCCAAAGTTCCCGTCGAGGAGACGGCATACTGTGCCGACCCGTTAGTTATGGACTGCATCAGCTCATCGAGAACGGGAACGGGTGGACCACTTAAAGTCTGCCGCGCGGAATCGAGCGGAGCGGCCATTAGCGCTCCGCCCTGTGCGTACAGCAGGTGTCCCCCCGCTGCGCTTGAGGCCGCATAGCGCGGCTGCGTGCCCTGGGCCAGACTTTTCAGTTCCGCGCCCCCGGAGAGCTGCAGTAGGACCTGGACATTATTCCAGGTCGAAGTGGCTACCGAGGCCGCGAAGAGAATTCCTTGCCCATCGGGTAAAAACTCCGGCCAGCGCTGGTTGACTCCTCCGATTCCCACCTGCGTCCTCGATTGCACCGCTCCCCCTTGCTCCCCCACTTGCTGCAAACCGACTGCTGAAGAATTCGTGCGTTGGAATATGACCGTTCCCTGATTACTCCAACTGGCCCCGTTAGAATTGGGAGCGATGGCGAGAGTTAAGGCTGTGCCGCCGTTCACGGAAATTTTCTTCAGCTTGCCGCCGGCGAAGAAGCCGATCCACTGGCCGTCGGGTGAGAAGAACGGTCCGACTGCGCCTTCCGTCCCCGCAATGGGCTTCGATTCATTGCTGTCGAGCGGACGCAGGTAAAGCTGCTGCATGCCCGTCACAGAGCCGCGCGCGTCAGCAAGCGGACCCGCCCCGGTCGCCTCACCAGGCACGGGCACACGCCCAAGCGTGTCCGCTTGCTCACGCGCGCGGCTCTGTGACGCTACATAAACCAAATTCTTCCCGTCGGGCGAGATGGCGATGGCGGGCTGATCCAGCGCCGCCAAGTGCTGTCCCGGCGGCAGATTGATGGCCAGCCGACTGACCGGCTGCGGGCCGCTCGCCATTGTTCCCCCGTGGAAGCCCGACATGTTGTATACGACCACGGCGGCGATGACGCCGGCGGCGGCGAGTCCCCAGGGGAGCCAGCGGTCGGTAAGGTTGGCGGCGTTGGTGCCGAATTGTTCGCGGACGTAGTGGACGACGTGCACCGTTACCATCACTCCATAGAGCAGCAGGAACATGGCGGATGAAATGTTGATGGCGAAGCGAAAGAAGGGTTGCTCGGTGTGCAGCCAGCGCTCGAAGGCGAACTCGACGGCGAAGCCCACCACCAGAATGATGGCATCCTGCAGCAGGATGCGCAGCAGCGCGAAGATTTCCCCGATCATCCCGACGGTCTGATGGCGCACGCTGCCGCGCAGTTTGCGCCATTCTTCAGGGCCGTCAGGGTCGCCGTTGGGTGGGTTGGCGGGCAGTTGTGCCTTGTCCGGCGCGTTGTCGGGAGTAGGGTGCATGAGCGTTACCAGTGGTAACAGGTGCGAACGTCGCGGTTGATTATATACGATTCATGGAAATGGCAAAGGAAAATCCGCTACGGAAAGGAAGCGGATTGCCGCGCAGGTAGGGACAGGCCTCCGGCCTGTCCGCTTTTGCATTGGATTTGAAACGTGCGCGTCGTCCAAAAATCCACGGGCAAAAACCCCGCGGGCCTCCGGCCCCTTCTAGAGGACAGGCCGGAGGCCTGTCCCCTACTGGTTTGCGTTTGGGTTCTCCCTATTGCCCATTCCCCGCTCTTAGAACAGCAACTTCAGCGCGAACTGGATTTGCCGCGCGTTCAATGCTGTGCTGGTGATGCGACCGGCGGTGGCTACGCGGACCGCCGCGCCGTTCACGTTGGCGGCGCTTGGCGCGGTGAAGGTGAACAGGCCCAAACCAGGCGTTGAAAAGTTCGGGCGATTGAGTACGTTGAAGAACTCCGCGCGGAACTGGAGCTTCCCCGCCTCGCCCAGGCTGGCCAGCGAAGTGTCTTTGGTGAGCGTGAAATCCACGTTGGCGATGCCGGGGCTAATCATTGTGCTGCGGCCCAGGTTGCCGAAGTAGCCGCCCTGCGGGCTACACGAAACCGCGACGCAGACCTCGGGATATTCAAACTGACTCACGTCGAAATATTGATCCGGATTCTGCTTGCTGATGGGATTGGTGTTGCCGCCCGCCTTCAGGCTCACGGTGCTGCCGTTGACGAACTGATAGGCGCGCGCAGCGATGGCCGGAGACCCCGGCGTCGCGGCTACCGCCGCCGTGGTGGGCGTGGCGGCGGAGACATTCATGGGATAGCCGCTGTTCAGGCGCAGCAGGCCGGCCAGGCCCCAGCCGCTCAACAAGTGCTTCGACGGGCCGCTCAGGTTTTCGCCGGGCAGATCGTAAATGAAATTGGTGTAGAAGCTGTGCCGGACATCATAGGCCGCCAGTCCGCGCTCCTTGGTGCGCCGGTAGGCGGTGCGGTCGGCCACGCCAAAGTCGGCGCCGCCCTGAATGGTCGAGCCTTCATCGGTGGCCTTCGAGTAAGTGTGCGCCGCGTGTATCTGGAGACGCTGGCCTACTTTCTGATCAAACTTCATCTGGAGTGAGTGGTAGTTACTGGCCGCGTCAAACGCCGGGAAGCGCATACGGTCCCAGGCCTGATTCGGTATGTTCTGTTGTATCAGGACAAACTGCCGCCCGCCGATCTCGGTGGTCGGAGTGGTGTTCAGGAACAGCGAGCCGCGCATGATGTGCGTGCCGCGGCTGGCCGCGTAGCCGGCGCTGAAGGTGGTGCTGGCGCCGAGCTGCTGCTGGATGTCCAGATTCCACTTGTACACCGCGGGCTGCGAGATGTAATACTCCCAGCCGTCAATTTGCGGCCGGGAAGCGCCGATGGTTCCCTGACTGACTTGTGACTGATAGGAGTTAGGGAAGTCGATGACTACGTCATTTTGCGACAATCCAGTCACTGAGTAGAATGGCGCGGAGCGTACTCCGGGAAGGACGAAGTAACTCGGAAGTATCTGCTCGTGAAACACTCCAAAGCCACTACGAATGGAGGTCTTGCCACCGGCAAACGGCGACCAGGCCAATCCAACTCTCGGAGCGAAGTTGCGCAGCGACGGGTTCAGGAAGTAGGGATCACCCACGTCGGTCTGATGGGGCTGCACGGTGTAGAGGTGCGCGGGAGTCAGGTCGCGGATGGTGGCCGTCTTGCCGTTTACTTCCGTGGGCACATTGATGAACTCATAGCGCACGCCGACGTTCACGGTCAGGCCGGGACGAATCGTGAAATCATCCTGCAAGTAGAGTGCGGAAAGATTTTCGCGCCAGCCGCGAATGTTGTCCGAACCCGGCTGAATAAAGGTCGCGGTGTTCACCTGCCGGTTCAGGAATGAGGTCAGATTGGCAAAGGCAAAGGTCCCGCCGGCATTCACGTCGGAGCGCATGTTGTATTGGATACGCTCGAAGTAGAAGCCCATCTTGGCGGAGTGGCGACCGGCGGTCAGATGAAAATCTTCCTTAAACTGGAATAGATTCTGCACGAAATCCTTGGGATTGAAATTATTTCCTCCCCATCCGGCATAGCCGCCGCCGATGGTGATGCGGCCGGGAACGTCGGGCGCGCCACCGAAGGTGAAGAGCGGAAACTCAAAACCCTCGATGCCGCGATCATACGCCGTGTTGTGAGTGCGGCTGAATGAGAAGTGAGTCGCGCCCAACAACGCGGGTGAGTAGATGTGAGTCTGCTCGGCGGTAATAAAGCGGCTGCCCGTGCCCGTCTGTTCCGTCGTATTAAAACCGCTGACTAGCGGCGTGTCGCGCGTGGCATCGTCCACGGTTACGCGACCGAAGATGGAGTCGGAGTCCGTGAAGCGATGATCGATGCGGGCCGTATAAAAGTTCTGGTCGGTAACGCGGTTGGACGAGGCGGCGAACTGGGCCGATCCGTCCGCGCGGTCAAACGGCGCATCCGGGCCCGCGCACTGCGCCGGGACGGAACCCGCGCAGGGAACGGTGGCGCGCGGATAAGCGTTCAAGTAGGGCCGCACGGAGGCGTTCACGGGAACCGAAGTGCGCGCGCCCGCAGCGGTGGGTACGATGCCATTGCGCGGCAGATCGCCGGGCACCACAAAAACCTGCGTCGAAGCCTGGGCCTCGCGCAGTCCTTCAAAGCTGCCGAAGAAAAACGTATTGTCGCGCACGATGGGCCCGCCGAGCGTTCCGCCAAATTGATTGCGGCGGAACTCCGGCTTGACGCCGGTGATGGGGACGTTGTTGATCAGCTTGGCGAAGGCGTTGTCTTCCCAGCGCGGCGCATCGAGATTATCGTTGCGCAAGAACTCAAACAACGAGCCGTGGAACGAATTGTTGCCGGACTTGGTGATGGCGCTGATGACGCCGCCGGTGTGGCGACCGTACTCGGCGTCGAAGGCGTTGGTGATGACGCGGAACTCGCGCACCGTCTCGACACCGGCGACGGTGCCCGCCGCGGAGCCTGCGCCGTTGAAGAAGTCGTTGGTCACCGCGCCATCCAGCAGAAATACGTTGGAGCTATAGCGCGTGCCGGAGATCGAAATCTTCTGCCCGTAACCGTGCGAGGAGACCTGAGCGCCAGCCGAGGCAATCACCGCGCCGGTCTGTAGCGGGACCAGATCCAGGAAGCTGCGCGCGTTCAGCGGGATGTCGCGCATCTGCTCGGGGCTAACCAGGCCGCTGACGGTGGCCGTGGTGGTCTCGATCAGCGGCGCTTCTGCTGTTACCGTGATGCGCTCGGCAACGTCGCCGACGCGCAGCGCGAAGTCGACCACCGCGTCGCGACCAATGGACATCTGGATGCCCTGACGCACGTCGGTCTGGAAGCCGGAGAGGCTGGCCTCCAGCGTGTAGTTGCCCGACGGCAGCGAGGGCAGGCGGTACTCGCCGCGCCCGCCGGTTACGGTGGTGCGCGAGATGCCCGTCTCGTTATTCGTCGCGCGAATGGCCACGCCGGGCAGCACCGCGTCGCTGGGATCTTTCACGGTGCCCGCGATAGAGCCGGTGGTGCCTTGGGCATAAAGGCTAGGCAGCGCCGGTGAAGCGATGATGCCGCCCGTCAGCGCGATAAGCGCCAGCAGCGAGCGGACGACTGTCGACACATAAGTTTTTGTAAGCATGGATTGGTCCTCTCCCTTGATCGGAAGTTAGTTTACTAGGAAGGGCGGAGAAAAAAAAGAGTCTTGTTGGCGGCGCGGAAAGCGAGGCGGGAGTTAGGAGAGGTTCTCTCCCCTGACTCCTCGCTCATCGCCGGCGAATCAGGCCTAGGGAACGATTGCGGACCCGGAGTTCTGCTTGTTGGCCGCCGGACTGTACTGCCACCCGGACTTGCTCACCGAATCCACCACGCAGGTGAACACGCTGCCGCTGGGCGCCGACGAGGAGTTAGAGAAGTCCTGCGCTTTGCCGGTCGCGTCGGTGGTGACGGTGAAGGTGTCGTTGGCTGCTCCCGTCCAGTGGCCGGTAACCGTCGCGTCGGAAACGGGGATGCCGAAGGCGTCGTAAATGAAGATGTCGCCGCGGCCCTGAATGCGCGACCCGCCCTTCTGGAGCAGCGCCACATCAATGCGCTCAACGTGCAGAGCCTGCTGCGCGCTGTTGCGCACATTCACGTTGACGAAGGGGCTGGACTGCTGCGCGATGGTATCGGTGGCGATGACGGTGATCTTGCGCACGCCGTCGGCCAGCGCCATCGTGCTTAGGCTCGCCTGCCACACGCCGTTATTCACAGTACCGCCGGACTGCAACAGCATCGTCTGCGCCGTGCCGTTATCCACGCGATAGTTCACCGTACTCACGCCGCCGGAGTCACTTACATTCGCCGCGATCACGATGCTGCCGCTGACCGTGGAGCCATCCACGGGCGAGGTGATGGACACGGCCGGCGGGGGATCAGGATTCGGATTCACCACGCCTCCAGAGGCCAGGTAGAGCGCAGTCATCACGCGCAGGAACATGGCCTGCTGGTTGATGGTAGGCTCGCTGTAAAACCAGTCGCCTGTGTCGGTGTAGTCTGGGCGGCCATTGCTGTTGCGATCCGTTGCGCCGGGAACGACTACGCCCTCGATGGGATGCTTCGCCGTGGCGCGCCAGTGCGGCACGCGGGTGTACTCCGACACCAGCGGCGTGGCCAGCCAGGATTCGCCAAAGGGATTGCGGCCGAAAACCCACGACATCTGATTCACCGCGTAGTCGTAGTACTTGCGCTTGTCAGCCCTGCTGCTTTTGCCGTAGAGCCACAACGCGTCGCCTGCGCCGGAGGTGGAGTTTTCATTCTGGCCGAAGTCGCCGTAGAGCCACTCATCGTTCATGCGATAAGCGTTGGCGTTTTGTTTGCTGATGCCGAAATCCCAGCGGCCTTCCATCTGCGCGATGATGCGCGCCTTGTCGGCGGCGCTGGCCAAGTCGTAGTAACGCATCAGCGCGTAGGATTGCTGATAGTCCCACGAGCTGGGGCTGGTCCAGTTGGCGGCGTCCAGATGGCTGCGCACATGCGTGTTGGCATAGTTCATGTACTTGGCATCGGGATTGGTCAGCGTCCGTTGCAGTTCCAGCGCGCCGAGCGTCAAGCCGATCTCGACATCGCCGAAGTAAATTCCGCCGCCGTAAATTTTCGCTTTGACGCGCGTCTGATTAGCGAAGGCCCAGTCCCATGCGCGCACGGCGGCGTCGCGATAGCGCTGGTCGCCGAAGATGCGATAGCCCGCCGCAAATGCGTAAACGGATTTGGCGGTGATGTCGGCGAAGCGGTCGGTGTCGAGCGGGCGGTCGGCGGCGTTGCCCGGAATGTTGTCAGTCTCTAAATCAGGGCGGCCGTCGAACTGCCCGGTGAATCCGTTAAATACACGCTCGTAGGTGGAGCCGTCCGTGTGCTGCATCTTGAGCATCCAGTCGAGCGCGGGGCGCACCACTTCGCGGAGGTCGGGGACGCCGTTGTGATTGTCGTCCACAGCGGACCAGTAGGCGGAGTTCTCTTCGAGCGTCAGCAGCAACAGATAGGCCGCCCAAGGCGTGTTGCCCATGTACTTGTTGTAATCGCCGGCGTCGGACCAGCCGCCGGAGACATCCAGCCGTCCGCCGGGCAGCGCGAGATAGTCCTGCTGGATGAGAGCGGTGTCGCCGCCACCTTTGTCCTTGCGCGTGGCCTGGCGCGCGTCATCCATGTGATCCGCGCCATGGCCGCCAATGGAGCCATCGAGCGAGACCCAGCTATAGGGCACGCCGGACATCTCCACGCGGAAGAATTCGAGCGGGCGCAGGCGCGCGACGTCATAGACGTTCGGGCCGATCGCGAACGGCGCGGAGTAGTAACCGTTGCTCTCGACGCGGTAGTTGCCGCTCGCCGGCGTGGCCAGGGAGAAGTCGAGCAGATAGGTGTCGCCGGTTGCGTCATTGCCGAACCAGCCGCCGGGATAGGGGATCGCATCATTCAATCCGCTGGCAAAGACTTCGTTTCCGCTCGGCCAACCGAGCACACGGAAGGAGCGCTGCACGCTGGTGCCGGTGGTGACGGCCAGCACGGCGATCTTCGGATCGCCCGCGGTGTAGCCCAGTTGCGAAGTGTAAATGGCCCCTGCGGCATGTGCCGCCGTTCCGCAGATGATCAGTAGCAGAAGTATCTGCACGACCTGAATACGGATGAATTCCAGAGCGGAGCGCTTGCGAATTTTAGATGGCATTGGTTCTCCTGGTAATTCCCACGATCAACTACGATGGGCAGACGAATATTCTGGGGCGTGTTAACACTAAATAGAATAATGTGGTATGCTTCGGGATATGGAAATCACCGAGGCCCAGTACCTTCGTATCGAACCCAGCCTGCCGCGGCAGCGGGGCAATGTTAGTCTCTCCAACTTGCAGGTGCTCAACGCGTTGTTGTAC
>CAMBEY010000114.1 GCA_945865705.1 Candidatus Sulfopaludibacter sp. SbA3 | reverse complement strand
GTCGAGAACGGACGGATATACGCCTTCGGCCACCCATTCCTCTCCGCCGGGCCGGTGGAGCTGCCCTTCACCGAGGCCACGGTTATCGCCGCCGTGCCAAGTTACGCAAACTCCATGAAGATATCCACGCAGGGCCGCGCCCTCGGCGTTATCAGCCAGGACCAAGCTTCCGGTATCGGCGGCGTGCTGGGCCGCACGGCGCGCATGATTCCCGTGGAGCTGGAGATGACCTCGGACACTACTAGCGCGCAGAGCTATAAGTTTGAAGTCGCCGCCGACCGCTTTCTGTTGCCGTTTCTGATGAACCTCACTGTCTTCTCCGCTATCGGCTCGCGCGAGCGGCAGGTGGGAGATGCGACGTTCATCGTGGAGCAAGACATCACACTGCGCAATCTGCCTTCGGTGCAACTGGAAAACTATATCTCGGGTCCCGCCAACGGTGCGGCCATGGCGTCGCGCGCGGTGATCACGCCGCTCGCGGTGCTGATGCAGAGTGGGCTGGACGCAACGGATGTCGAGCGCATCAAGCTGAAAATACAATCGTCCAACCAGCGCCAGTCGATGGATGTGGAACAGGTGTGGGCCAGCCGCCGCACGGCCAAGCCCGGCGAACCAGTGGAGTTGACCGTCGTGCTGCGCGACCAGGATGGCCGCGAGACCGTTCGCAAGTCGCGCTTTGTGATTCCCTTGAGCATGCGCCCCGGCCCGCTGTCGGTGCTGGTCGCCGATGGAACCACGCTCGACCGGCTGGAAGCGGCGACCGGCGCGCGCGGCGGGTTGCCGAAAGACCCGGCGCAATTGATCAAAGCCATCAACCGCTCGCGCAGCAATAATCGTCTTTATGTGCGGCTGGCGCGGCCCGAAGTGGGCTTCATGGTCCAGGGTGAGTCGCTGCCTTCACTGCCACCATCCATGGTCAGCTTGCTTTCCGCCGACCCCTCCATCAGCGGCAGCGTTACGCGCACCGGACTTTCCACCGTCGAGGATCAGGAGTTGGACCCAGTTGAAGGAGTCATCTCCGGATTCAAGGCGCTCGCTATCAACATAGAAGAGTAGGCCGCCCGAAAAGGACATCATACCGACATCATGACAATTTCAGTATCTACAAGTAACTCACCAGTCATTCAGCGAGTGACTGAATATATACCGTTGCGGGGACTCACTCTGCTGATGGCTTTGGTGGTGGGCGCACTCACTGCGGCAACGGCGCGCGGGGCGGAGACTCAGTTCTGGACCAGCGGGTCCTACGAGGATTTTTTTGCGGGCGAGCTGACGAATATCTCGCTGGGCCGCGATGGCAGCCTGACCGTCGCGCCGGACCTGACCCAGATATTTTCCACCGATGAGGCTATGATCCTGGCCACCGCGCGTGATGCCCGGGGCAACATTTATCTGGGCACGGGACACAGCGGCAAGGTCTATCGCCTGTCGCCGGAAGCGGGCGGAGCGCTGAAAGGCGAGTTGATTTACGACGCTGCCGAGCCGGATATCTTTGCAATTGCAGTCGATAAAAATAATCGTGTATATGTCGGAACATCGCCCGACGGGAAAATTTATCGTTTGGAGAATGATGGCAAGGCAACTGAGTTTTTCGACCCCAATGCCAAGTACATCTGGTCCATGAACTTTGCCGACGACGGCGCGCTCTATGTGGGCACAGGCGACCGCGGCCGCATCTTCCGTGTAAGTCCGAACGGAACCGGAGAAGTTTACTACGAGACCAACCAGACTCATGTAATGACAGTGATCCATAATACGGCTGGCGAGTTACTCGCCGGAACGGAGCCGAACGGGTTACTCTACCGAGTGACTGCGGTCAACAAAGCGCAGGTTATCTACGACTCACCGCTTGCCGAGATACATCAGTTGGCACTGGCCGCCGATGGCAGCATCTACGCGGCGACTCTCGGCGCCAGCAGCGCAACGCGGCCGCGGCAGGGCGCTTCTGCGCCGCAAGCGGCCGGTCCACAATTAATCGCCAGCACCACCATCACGGTGCGCGCCGATGATCCTGCGCCGGGTGGCGGCCCTGACGGCCAGCCTGACCCGCCGCAGATCGATGGCGGGGCGCAACCGGCTCCCGCGCCACGCATCACCGGGGTCTTGCCGCGTCAACAGGGTGGTGGACAGAATCGCAGCGCGGTGGTCCGCATCTGGCCGGATGGCTCGACGCAAACGCTGTGGGAATCCACCAGCGAGAATGCCTTCGACCTGATCCCCTCACCCGACCGATTGCTGTTCTCCACCGATGAGAGCGGACGGATATATCAACTCACTGGCGAGCATGACTTAACGTTACTCACTAAGACCGATCAGGAGCAGACCACGCGCCTGATCCCTAACGGCGACTCACTGCTGGCCACCACGGCAAACCTGGGCAAGGTGTTCAAGGTCGCACGCCAGCCCGCCACTATGGGAACATTTGAATCTGTCGTGAAGGACGCCGGCAACATCGCCGGTTGGGGTCAGATTCGCTGGAAAGCGCAACTGCCCACCGGTACAGGCGTCGAGTTGTACACTCGCAGCGGCAACTCGGACAAGCCGGATGCCACATGGAGCGAGTGGTCCGCTGCCTACGCTAGCGGAAACGGACAACAGATCAGCAGTCCGCCGGGTCGGTATCTACAATGGAAAGCCGCGCTGCGCACCGCTGACGGACAGTCGCCCGCTTTGCAGGCAATAACTGTCGCGTATCTGCCGCGCAATCGCGCGCCGGAAATTACCGAGATCAAAGCCACTCCGCGCGCTAACGGCGGGCAGAGCACTGGCAACGCCGCACGCGTGGGACAGCGCATCGTCGTCAACGCGCAATCGGGCGGGCAGTCGAGCGCTCCGCGCGGTGTGGATGTGTCGTGGCTGGCTAATGACCCTGATCAGGACGAGCTCACCTACACGCTCTACTTTCGCGGCGAGGCGGAACGCGAGTGGAAGGTGCTCGATAAAGACATGAACCAGAATTACTTCCAGCTCAACCCCGACGCACTGCCAGATGGCACGTACCGTCTACGGGTGGTGGCCACCGATGCAGCGGAGAACGCCTCCGGCACAGCACGCACGAACGAGCGCATCAGCGCGCCATTTCTGGTGGACTTCACCGCGCCGCAGATCGAGATATTGGGCGTCGATCGCGCCGGCGCGCGCGCGACCGTCCGCTGGCGCGCGAGCGACGCGGCGAGCTTCCTCACGCGGGCCGAATATTCGCTCGATGGCGGCGACCTGACTCCGGCAGGTCCGCAAGACGGGATTGTGGACTCCAATGCGGAGACCTTCGCAACGGTACTCGATAGTCTCAGCGATCAGGAACACCTGGCCAGCTTCCGCGTAACGGATTTTGCCGGCAACGTAGGCACGGGTAAAGCTGTGCTGCCCCAGGCAACCGCGACGACACCAGCGGGCCGGTAGCCAGGCAGAGGGGCACCCAGAAAAAGGGGGAAATCCTATTGGTTTGTCATCATGAGCGGTCTGTCCCGATTTATCGGGAAGCGAAGGATGACAGCATATGGGATGAGAGGGCCATGAGTTAAGATATAGATATAATGGACGTTATGAAATTTTCTTCAATTATCTGCAGGCATTGTGCCAAGAACCTCCAATCGGCTACCCACCCGCAGGCCGTCGCCAGCACGGAAATGATCCTTACCACCTTTTCCCAGACAACTTTAGGGGCTACCCTTGGCATCAGATAAAGTGCGAGCAGTTCGGGCAGAAGAAAGCCCCCAAGCCCCGGATGCCGTGGGGGAAAAGACTACGGCTACTAGTGTCCTAGCAATTGCCGCTGGCGACGTGACGGCCAACGCGGCAACTGGAGTAATTGCGGCTTCAGGTGTGGGCGGCTCAGGCGCTCCTGCGCGTGCCGACACTCCCGAGTCGCGAGCCATTGCGGCCGCCCGCGATGGCGATGGCAACGCCTTTGAAGTTCTCTATAACCTGCACAAGCGGCGCGTTTACTCGCTCTGCCTGCGCATGGTGAACGATGTAGCCGAGGCCGAGGACCTGACCCAGGAAGCGTTCCTCCAACTGTTCCGCAAGATCGGGACATTCCGCGGCGAGTCAGCCTTCTCCACATGGCTGCACCGCCTGACGGTGAATCTGGTGCTGATGCGGCTGCGCAAGAAGGGCCTGCGGACCACCTCGCTCGACGACACTGGATCGGACCCTGACGATGTGCGGCCCATGGAGATTGGCACGGCGGACAGAACCCTGAACGGGTCTGTGGACCGGCTAACATTGGATCGCGCGATGAGCGCGCTGCCGCCGGGATATCGCCTGGTGTTCCAGTTGCATGACGTCGAGGGATACGAGCATCAGGAGATCGCCAACATGATGAGCTGCTCGGTGGGCAACTCAAAGTCGCAGTTGCATAAGGCCAGAATGAAGTTGCGCGACCTGCTGCAGATGGAAAGCTCGGGAATAAAACCGGGACAGGCGTAATGAGTTTTTGAGTACTTTTTGAGTACAAGGAAAAGTTTAGATACAGATTAGGAATGGACTCATGACCTGCATTGAATTCAATCGATTGTTTGAAGAACTGGAAGACCAGACCGCCCTGCCCTCCGATCTCCAAAATCATCGGCAGGCGTGCCAGACTTGCGGCGGGATGGTGGACGACATCACCTATTTGGCGCGGCAGGCTCGCGTACTGCGGCCCATGCAGGCGCCCAGCGATCGCGTTTGGCTGAACATTCAAGCCGCGCTGGTGACTGAGGGCGTGATTCGCTCCGGCGCGCACGGCACCCAGGACACGCACAGCGACTCTTCAACCGTTCGGGGCGCTGTCTCCATGCAGCCGATTCCGCGGCGCGCACCGATGGGCATGGCCTATGCGGCGATGTTCTCTCTCGCCGCTGGGGTGATGTACTTCCAGAGCCTGTTCACTGGCGGCGGTCGCCCTCCAATGCTGGTGGCCCGTCCGCAACTTCCATCCATCCCCATGGTGGACGCGGTAACTGCCGCAAATTTGCAGGTAGCGCAAATCAACCCCACCGAAACTGAGATTGCCGCGACCGACATTGATCAGATGGCCGCGAGCATTCCCGAGGAACACCGCGCCACCATGGTCTCCACCTGGCGCGATGAAGTTTCCGCTTACCGGAATCTTTCTGATTTTATTGACCTGCATCCCGAAGACCCATTTTTGCGCGGGCAATTAATGAATTCACAACAACGTCTGGAATTGATCATGGAGAAATTTGCCTCATGGAACGACAATTTCTAGCTTCCCCCCACACGTCGGAGCACTCAGCGGAGCATAAAGTGATGCGTAAGCCTTCGAACGGTCGGCGTGCTATTTTGCTGGGCAGCGCGCTACTGTTGGGCCTGACCTCCGTTTACGCGGAGAGCATTCGCCGCAAGTTCGCCACTACGGAAAATCCCGTGCTGGAGTTGCGCACACAGACCGGTAAAGTTAGCGTTACCGGATGGGATCAGAATGAGATTGAGATACAGGGTGAGTCCGGCTCGGATGCCATGGAAGTAAGCATTGACGGCAGTGCGGACAAAGTCAGCATCCAGAGCCACCCACGGCGCGAGCGCATGACGTCAGAAGACGCCCGCGTGGATCTGACCATTCAGGTGCCCCGGCACACCGACGTGCGACTGAAGACCGATCGCGGTCAGGTCTCCGTAAGCAACATCGCGGGGCCCGTGTTGGTAGATGGCGTGAGCACCGCCGTGGCCATCTCCGGCGTGCATGGCGATATCGCGTTGAAGACCGTGGACGGACCGATCCAGATGATCGCGTCACTAGGAAATATAACGGCGGAGTCGATCAGCGGTGACATGAAGTTCATGCGCGTCAGCGGCGCGTCGCTGATAGCCAACACCAATTCCGGCGAGATCAGCTATGAAGGCGACTTTGGTCAGGGCGGCTCATACGTCCTGAACAGCTACAGCTCGCCCATCGAGATCATCGCCTCGCGCAACGCCAGCTTCAACCTGACGGCGCGCTCCGTGCAAGGAACGGTGCAGAGCAATTTGACCTTCCGCCCCACGCCGGAAGGAATTGCCTTTCGCCGCCTGCCGCCTGGCAAGTTCTTGCAAGGCCGCCTCAACTCCGGCGATGCCAACGTGGAAGTGAACTCCTTCAGCGGCACCATTCGCCTGCGCGGCACCGGCACGGCGGACCAGTAGCGCGTGTTTCAGTGCTATTAGGTTGTCATTCTGAGCGCAGCGAAGAATCTGCTTTCCCGCATCGGCTAAACTAATAACAGATACTTCGCTACGTTCAAGATGGCATCAACAAGGACTAGCGGACTCTCTCAATTCATTTGCGTGTCCGTCCGTGTTGGCGTTCTTCTTGCCACGCGGTAAACTTCAAGTGGGGATACTTTCCCACTAAGCATCGCGATGACCACCAACCCATTAGACGCTCACACCACCACTCCGGCTCAACCATCCACGCCGTCGCTGGCTAACGCTATTTTTCTGGTGGGTTTCATGGGCTGCGGGAAGTCCACGGCGGGACGTCTGCTGGGGCAGCGTGTGGCTTGGAAGTTTGTGGATCTGGACGCGCTGATCGAACAGGAGGAAGCGGCCACCATCGCGGATATCTTCGCGCGTCACGGCGAGGGCGCCTTCCGCCGCCGCGAGTATGATGTCCTGCGCAGGCTGTTGGAGGAGTCTCTCCGTCAGGCCAGCCAGCCCGGTGCGGGGCGCGTGATTGCGCTAGGCGGCGGGACGTTCGCGCAGCCAGCCAACTTTGAATTGATGCAACGCGCTGGAGCGGTTACCGTTTGGGTGGAGTGTCCTCTGGAGGATCTGCTCATGCGGTGTGCGCTGATGCCCAACCGCCCGCTGTTCCGCGATGAAGCCAGCTTTCGCCGCCTCTACGAGGAGCGTCTGCCCTACTACCAGCAGGCCACTTATTCGGTACGTTCCGGGCGCGCCGAGCCGTCCGATGTGGTACAACAGATTCTCGCGCTACCGTTTTTTCAAGGAAACCAATGGATCAGCCAGGAACCTTCCAACTTATCCCGAACCTGATCGCGC
This sequence comes from Candidatus Sulfopaludibacter sp. SbA3, assembly GCA_945865705.1. Lineage (GTDB taxonomy): Bacteria > Acidobacteriota > Terriglobia > 2-12-FULL-54-10 > 2-12-FULL-54-10 > SHUM01. Next base: position 1,735 of record CAMBEY010000114.1, on the reverse strand, counting down.
GTCGCGGCTGCAGACTGCCTGCTATCGCTCACGCGCTGGCAATGTTCATGATGGCCGCGGCTTTGTTGATGCTGTCTCCGCGCATGGCGTGCGCTCAGGCATCCGGAAATTTCTCCGATAGCGGAACATTTGAGATTCGCTCCGCCGGGCAGTTGGTGGGCACCGAGAAGTTTCGCATCGCGCGCAACGGAGCATGGTGGGAGTCGCATGCCGAACTCTCGCTGAAGGCAGGCGACGCCACGCTTGAGGAAAAAGCCACACTGCGACTGGCGGCGACGATGCGTCCAGACGACTATCTGCGCGAGCAGAAATCGCCCATAGTCGCCAGCCTGGCCGTGCGCTTTGGAGAGAAGGAGACTTCGCTGGTGGCGACCAGCGGCAAGGAGAGCGCCGAACGCGTCTATTTCCTGCAACCGGGATTTCTGATTATTCTTGATACCAATTTTTTCCATCACTATACATTTCTGTTGCGGCAATACACGCGCAGCCAAGGCGGCGAGCAGCCCTTCAATGTGTTTATCCCGCAGGAAGCGCTGCCGGGCACGGTGAATCTGATATACGTTGAAAAAAACAATGGCCAGGAGCACTGGAAAGTAACGACCGACGAGCTGGAGTTGGATATTGTCGCCAACGAAAACGGCGCCATTCAGAAAATCTCCATCCCGGAGGCCGGCGTGGAGATCACCCGCAAGTAGCGGCTCTTCGCGTAAAATCCTACGTCAAACGCATCCTCATATTGAGTCTCCCGAAACTACCCTGTGAATCCACCTACCATCCCCGTCATTAATTTAAGAATCCAGCATGAATCGCTCCGCGCGGAGATTGCCGCCGCAGTGACGCGCGTCCTGGAACGGCAGAACTTTGTATTGGGCGAAGAAGTTGAGCAACTGGAGCGCGCCATCGCCGCGATGCAGGGCTGCGACGATGCGGTCGGCTGCGCCAATGGCTCCGACGCTCTGCTGCTGTCGATCTTGGCGCTGGGTATTGGTCCGGGCGACGCCGTGGTGGTCCCGCCGCTGACGTTTTTCGCCACCGCCGGAGCAGTCGTCCGCGCGGGAGCGCGGCCCATTTTCGCCGACATCGATCCGCGCACGCTGAACATCAGCGCGACAGCAGTTGAGGCGGCGCTGGCCGATCCGGTCTACGGAAAAAAGATCAAACTCATCATTCCCGTGCATCTCTACGGACAGTGCGCCGAGATGGACCCGTTGCTGGCACTGGCGCGAAAACATGAGGTCCATATCGTTGAGGACGCCGCCCAAGCCATCCTGGCAACTTATCACGGACAGCCTGCCGGATCGCTGGGCATCACCGGTTGCTTCAGCTTTTATCCCACCAAAAATCTCGGCGGCGCGGGCGATGGCGGCATGATCACCACGCGCGACGCGGCCCTGGCCGCCCGTCTGCGGCGGCTGCGCAACCACGGCTCCAGCGACCGGTTAACCTACCCCGAAGTCGGCATCAACAGCCGCCTTGATACGTTGCAGGCCGCCATTTTGTTGGTAAAGTCAAAACATCTGCGCGAGTGGACCGATCAGCGGCGCGCGCGCGCGGCGGACTATCGCCGATTCTTTGCGGAAATTTTCGGCGCAGCCAGCCGACAGGACGCAGCGGCGGGTTATCCATCGAAAGATGCACCCGTGGTCTTGCCGCATGAGAGTCTGACAGGTGAACACGTCTATCATCAATTCACCATCCGCGCGTTACGCCGCGACGAGTTGGCCGCGCACCTGCA
>CAMBEY010000113.1 GCA_945865705.1 Candidatus Sulfopaludibacter sp. SbA3 | reverse complement strand
ATTCGCACAACGCCGCCCACTGGTGCCTGGAGGGATTGTTTCATTGTTCGGATCAACCCTGGCACCCACGACGGCGGCCGCCTCCACCATCCCACTGGAGACAGAGCTTTCCCAAACCTCGGTGCTCATCGGCGGAGTCCCGGCGCCGCTATATTTTGTCAGCGCAGGCCAGATTAATGCACAGGTACCTTTCGAGTCGCGGCCTGGCGACACCGTATCCATCGTCGTCAACGCGGGAGGACGCCTGACCACTCCGCAGAACTACCAGATCGCGGCGGCTCAACCCGGCATATTCGTCGACGCAACCGGCGCCGCAGTGCTGGATGATCAGTTCCGGCGAATCACTGCGGCAAACCCGGCGCGTTTGGGTCGAATCATTCAGATATTCGCGGGTGGGCTGGGAGACACCATTCCGCCAGTCGGCACCGGCGACGCGCTGCAAACAGGAAGCGATATCACGGTACCAGTCTCTGTCAGCATTGGCGGCACGGATGCCCGGGTCCTATACGATGGTCTCGCTCCGACCTTTGTCGGACTCTATCAAATAAACGTCTTGGTTCCTGGAGGAATCCAAACCGGCAATGCCGTCCCGCTGCTGCTTCGGCAGAATGGAGTGCCCAGCAACCCCACGCAAAACATTACCATTCCGGTCGCGCCCTAGACCGCGTTGTAGTTCAGTACTTGTAGTTCAGTATTGAAGCTCAGTACTTGATTCAAGGTTCCATGCCTCGCTACTGCTTTAATGTTCCACGGGCGAAAAATCGTCTTTGGGCAGCCCGTTGCCTCCTATCCACCCGCAACTTTGCAATGGCTTTCCGCATATAATGGGTAGTCCATATTCAGCAAGGTTCGCCTCATCATGATCGGCCAGGAGAACAGCGATGTCTGCCCAAGACGTGCCCTCATCGGCTCCCGCAAAGTCCATCGGCATATTGACAGGCGGCGGTGACTGCCCCGGACTGAACGCCGTAATCCGGGCCGTGGTCAAGTCCGCGACAATCAAGCACCGCTGGCGTGTTCTGGGAATTCAAGATGGCTTCGATGGCCTGATCTTCCCCAACAAACTCTGTGAATTGACTCGCAAAGAGATCTCCGGAATTCTTCCACGGGGCGGCACCATACTGGGAACCTCCAACCGCGGCAATCCATTCGCTTATCCCATTACGGAAAACGGAATTACCGTGGAGAAGGATGTTTCGCCACAGATCATCGAAAACTTCCACAAGCTCAAGCTCGATGGATTGATCGTAGTCGGTGGCGACGGCACGATGAAGATCGCCCTCGAGTTGAACCGCCGGGGGATTCCAGTCGTTGGGGTTCCCAAGACTATCGATAATGATCTGTCGTCGACGGAAATTACTTTTGGCTTTGACACCGCGGTGCGCACCGCCACCGAAGCCATCGACAAGCTGCACAGCACGGCGGAGAGCCACCACCGCGTGATGCTGGTAGAGGTCATGGGCCGCGATGCCGGCTGGATCGCGCTCCATTCCGGTATTGCCGCTGGCGCGCACATTATTCTGCTGGCAGAGATTCCGTTTTCGCTGGCGGCCATTTGCCGGAAGATTCGTGAGCGCGAAGAGATTGGCCGTCGCTTCAGCATCGTCGTTGTCGCCGAAGGGTGCCGCATGATTGATGGCCGGCCTCTTAGCGAATCCCTGAAGGTACACCGCCTGACCCCGCGCAGCGGCGAGGCCGCCAACACCATTGGTTCGCTGATCGAGAAAGAGACCGGGCGTGAGACGCGCGTAACCGTGCTGGGACACATTCAGCGCGGCGGCTCGCCCACTCCATTTGACCGTGTGCTTAGCTCACGGCTTGGCGCCGAGGCCGTGGAGGTCATCGCGCACGGTGAGTTCGGCAACATGGTTTGTCTGCACTGCAATTCGGTGAAGTCCGCACCCATTGCTGACGCCGTCGGTGAACTGAAAATTGTCCAACCAAACAGCGAACTGGTTCGTACAGCGCGGGCATTGGACATTTCATTTGGGGACTAGGCGGCGATTGGAGCCAACTTTTCAAAAAAGCAGTGCATCCGAATGACCCTTCACTTTATGCTTCCTCCTCCCCATCGTTGCTCCATCGCGGCAGATATTCGTCCGGTAAGGTTGCGTGTGATAGCAAGGTTGGTATTGGCGAGCCTGTTCATCGTGCTGCAGTCATGTCAAAGCGATTTGATGTTGCAATCCCAGGAAGTCGCTTATACCAGCGAAGCCCAGGGGGAGTTGCTCGATCAACTGGGACCGGAGTCCAAGGTGATCGCGAAGACTCGCAGTGGACAGCGCGTGGAGATCCTCGAACGGATCAATCGCTGGAACCGCGTTCGTGTCATGACTGCCGATACTAATGAAGGGGGCGCGAACAACGCAGCTCCGCCACTCGAAGGCTGGATGCATCAGCGGCAGATGGTTTCCGCCGCCGTCTTCGAGCAATTTCAGAAATTGGCAGCGGACTCCCGCGAACTACCCTTGCAGGGCAAGGCGTTGGTCCGCAGGCTAGCCAACATGCGATTCAGGCCAGGTCGGACTACGCAGGTTTTCTATCAGCTCGCCGCGGATGAAAAGGTTGAAGCTCTGCGCCATGACGTCGCTACGCGCGAGCCCACTGCCGACGATATTCGGCGCGGCGTCTCCAATCCCATCCCGGAGGATTGGTTGCTGGTACGCGCATCGGAAAACCGCACGGGCTGGGTGCTGGAAACATTCATTGAGTTGGTTCCCCCGATGGAAGTCGCGCGGTATCGCGAGAGCCAGCGAATTCGCGCCTGGTTCGAGATTTACAAGGAGCACGTTGGCGATCAGATCCACCCGTGGTACCTGTGGGCAACGGTGCCCAAGTCTGTAGGCTTGGTGCACGATTTCGAAGAGATCCGCGTCTTGGTTTGGAATCCTGCGGCCTCCCGCTACGAAACCTCGTACCGAGAGCGGAACCTTAAAGGATTTATGCCAATTCACGTTTCCATGGAGACGCGTCCGGAAGGTGTTTCGCCATCGTTTAACTTTGAGCATGAAAATAGCCAGGGACAGCGTGTCGCCAGACGCTACTATATGATCGGTCGGCAGGTCCGCCTGGAACGAGCTACGACTGATCGCCCTTGATTACAACAGTTGCGCTTCGTACTCGAAGTTTTTTGATCAATTGAAAAATATCCGGAGGATGATCGCTTGAGAGCCTTGGTTATTGGCGGTGGCGGGCGCGAACACGCGCTGGTCTGGAAACTTGCGCAAAGCTCTTTGGTGGAGCGTGTGTTCTGCGCCCCCGGCAACGGTGGTATTAGCAGAGATGCGGTCTGTCTGCCGTTGCGCGAAATGTCTACAACGTCTGTCTTGCAGTTGGTCCGTGAGAATCAGATCGACCTGGTCGTGGTCGGACCAGAGGCCCCCCTGGTAGCTGGATTGGTGGATGATTTGCAATCTCAGGGAGTGTTGGTTGCCGGTCCTGCCAAGGCGGCCGCGCAATTGGAGGGCAGCAAGATTCACGCCAAGCAGTTCATGCAACGCCACGGCATTCCCACCGCTGAATTCGTAGTGTGCTCCGATCCACACACCGCCCAGCAATACGCCAATCGTTGGGGAGGCCCTGCCGTAGTTAAAGCAGATGGTCTGGCGGCGGGCAAGGGCGTAGTGGTCGCATCCAATCGCGCTGAGACAGAGGCCGCGCTGAACTCGGTGCTAAGCGGCGAACTGGTGGGCGCGGCGGGTATGCAGGTGGTATTGGAACAGTGCCTGATCGGCGAAGAGGTTTCCTTCCTCGTCCTCACCGATGGTGATTCTGTTTTGCCTATGGCCCCTACTCAAGACCACAAGCGAGTGGGAGACGGCGACACCGGGTCGAATACAGGGGGCATGGGGGCCTATTGCAACGACAGCATTATCTCGGGGACACTGACGCAGCGCGTGATGAAGCAAATTGTTCATCCCACGCTCGCGGGCCTGCGCGCGGAAGGTACTCCATTTCGCGGTGTCCTGTACTGTGGTTTGATGATCACCGCGGAAGGACCAAAGGTGCTGGAGTACAACGTCCGCTTTGGTGACCCCGAGACCCAGGCGCTGCTCTACCGTCTGGATACCGATCTCGCTCAGGTTCTCCATGAGATCGCCTTGGGGAAGCTGATCACGCCGTCGCTCTCATGGAAGCCTGGCGCGAGCGTTTGTGTGGTGGCTTGCGCAGGAGGCTATCCCGGCAGCTACGCGACCGGCAAGTTAATTACTGGATTGGATGCGGCGGAGACTGCCGGCGTGAAGGTCTTCCATTCCGGCACGGCGATGGACAAGGGACGCCTGGTAACTACCGGCGGGCGCGTTCTGGGCATCACCGCCTCAGGCGCCGATCTGGCCACGGCCGCACGTGCCGCATACTCAGCGGCGGAGAAGATTCAATTTGACGGAATGCACTACCGAACCGACATCGGCAAGAAGGGTCTGGAGAGACGCCGCCCTCTTGATTGAAAGGGGATGCCTCTCGACAACCCCCCGCGCCTTAACCGCGGAGGACGCAGAGGTACACAGGGTAAAAACAAAAACGGGAAGCACAAAGATGCAATTAGGCGGAAGGTATTGGTTCTCAGTTTTACCCTGCGCACCTCTGCGTCCTCTGCGGTTAAGGCGCGGGGGGGTTGCTTATTGCTTCGGCGCGACGCTGGCCTTTAGCAGCAAGTTTATGCGCTGATTGCCGGGCTCCGTGATGATTGCCACGGTTTGCCCAAAATCATAAGCGTATTTGGTGGAATCGAACTCCATTTCAAGCTCACCCGCCTCACCCGGCTTATAAGTCTTCTTAACCGTTTTCATCACCACGCAGCCGCAATCCGCTTCAATATTCACTATAGTCACCGGATGCGCGGCGGAATTGGTGAAGGAAAATTTGGCGATCTTCTTTTCGCCCTGTTTAATGGGAGTTACATCCACAATCGGCTGCGTGAATTGCAAATCGAAACTCGGGAGCTTTCCCGATTGGGGAGCCGTACTCTTGAACATCGAGCTGGCACCCGATTCCATTGTCTGCTGCGGAATCACGATTCGCCAGCCGTCACTTTCCAGCCGCCAATTGGTCTTCCGGGGAAGCTGGAACGGCACGGGCAAGGTCGCAGAAGATACAAGAAGGTTGATATTGATTGTTGCAGATTTTCCATCCTTTGAAATCTCCATTGAGTCGACTTCCACGCCCAGGAATTCCCCGTTCGGCATCAACCGAAATTGCTCGAGCGTATCGGCGGTTACCAAGCGTTCCGCTTCAGCAGATCTCTTCGCCTTCATCAGTGCGTAGAATTCCGCCACCCGGCGACGTAGTGTAGTTTCGACGACAGATGCTTCCTGCGCCATCGCATGCTGGGAAATGTTCCCCGACCAGGGGAAATTGCCCATTGCCAAAAACAAAACTAGAATGCTCAATATTTCCTTCACCCTCATAGCTACTCCTTCACCTTAACTTCGATGAAAATTCAGGTCTTACAGGTTGCCCAAAAACAAAAGAGAGACGGTCGATTCGACCGTCTCTCTGAAGCACCCTCAAATGAGGATGGGGTGTATTGGGTGGTCGTTAGTCACCAAGGCTTTCAGTGGAGCCACCGGTCGGACGGGTTCCGCCCGGAATCACGTTCGCCAGGTAACCCTGTGCCAACGTGGGACCGGTAACAGTTCCACGACCGTTGGTGATAAACGCAAACGCATGGCCTACCTGGAAGTTGCACACCGTTAGAACATATCCGGTGAAGTTGGCGAAGCCAGTGGTGCCGCTCAGCAGGAACGGAAGAGTGGAACCAGCGTTAATGGTAGCGGTGGTGAAGGAAACAGGCGTGCCTCCAGCCGATGGATAACCGGTCAGAGTGCAGGTTCCATTCTGAGCGGTCGCGCCACTAGCTGAGCCTGAACCAAATGCGGCGTCGTCAGACGAAGTATTGGCGATTGCAATGCCAGTTTCGACGTCAGCAACCGTGGCCACCCAGGTGAACAGGAGGCGAGTGTTGCAATCCGTTATGGTAGCCACAGTCGTCGGTCCAACCGAGTTCGGCGTAAACCGGACGATGACGGAATCAGTGGTAGTGACCGGGGTGACCGACACGGAGGCCTGTACGTTCGCGGGCGTGCCGAGCGAGGGCAGAGCGAGGGGGTTGGTCGTGCTTGTGGTATCCGCCTTAAACCAGAAATTCAGCAGAAGACGCTCAAGCAGCGCAGTGCTGCTCTGGTCCACGGTGAATACAAATACGATCGGGGTATTCGCAACCGTCTGTTGGATGGCCGCCGTGGGCTGCGTCAACATATTCACAGTGATATTGACTGGAGCGTCCTGGAAATCCGTGCTGGTGACGAGCACAGGAGCGTTCACCACCACGCCTGCAGGAACGTTATTCAGAGTGATGGTGAGCGTCACTCCATTGCTCGGATCATGCAATGGTGCGGCATTAGTTTCCTGCGCATCCGTGGTCAGAGCGGCGGGAAATACTTCGTCAATGCGAATCCGGAATCGATTCACATCGGCTACCGCTGCGAGCCCGTTCGGGAAGATGCAGGTCTGCATAAACAGCACCGGCGCCGTAGTTGAGTTGAAACGGACAGAGATCGTCCCATTCAGCACACCGACCTGGCGCTGTGGATCTGTAAAGGTGATCGGGAAGGCTGCCGGCTGGGAACTCGAACCAGCCATCGTGGCCTGTACGCTACCTACGCCGACGGCGGAGCTGGCGTTGGCGCGGACTCTGGCAATAACAATTCGATCGCCTGCCTCAAATACCACGTCCGCAGGAAAGCTGACGCGAAGTGTTTGGGTTCCCACCAGGCCAGCGGTCATGGTCTGGCCGACGCCAACATCGCAATTCGCGTCCACAGTGGATGTTACCGGTACTGCTGGACCGGTGCAAACAACGTTATTGTTAATGTTGATGTTGGCGGCTACCGCATCGCCTGTGGAATTGTTCGTGATGGCCACCGAAAAAACGATGTCGATCGATGACCCATCCTGAACGGTGCCAGCCGTGAGTGCGGTCAGCTGAATTTCACCAGCTACTTCCGTGATACCTTCTTGCCGCATCTGGCGGGGCAAGCTGGTGGAGGTGAAGGCCACGCCCTGAGCGTAGAGGGCCGCCGTGCTGGCGACCATCATCAGAGCCAAGGCCATAAACTTCATGGTCATTCTTTTCATTTGTGTTAATTCTCCTTCTCCATAAATGGATGTGATCGTAATTTCTGTTAAACCCTTAGAGCGACGTTGCGGCTGCTCTAGGCTGCCCGCGCCCCACTCCCTCTCGTGCTCAGAACAATTGCATCAGAGCATTTCGCTCAAAACGCTCTGTTCAAAAACTTACTGCTCTAACAAAGCTGCTCAGAACAATTGCGCCCTGACATTTGAATCTCCGGCGTATTGCTGACCGTCGTTCCGGATGTCAGTTCGCCATACCTTTCCCCAGGCATTCCGTTGGTCCGTGGCCGCTACTCTCCGCTCAGAGAGTATATCGGCCTATACTGCATAGGACCACAGGGTAAACGAAAACTTTTTATATCATCCCTGCCTGGGAGTGGCAAGTATTTTTCCTGGAAAGCGCGGTTGAGGTTGCGTTTCAAGTTACCTCATTCGTCGCGGACCAAGGATGCTCATTCCTTGCCATGTCAATGCGGAATACCGGCACTTCAAGAATACTATCGACCGCTCTGACTTTCGAGTCAACTGCAAACTCAAATCCGGGTTGCTCAGGCCCGTCATCAAATTGGTTCAAAGTACCGGCTTACGATCAGTTCAAAACAGATTGCGATTGTACTGTGCGCTCATTGGCCAATGCAAGCCCCTTTTGCAAATTTATTTTCCGGTTCCGATATTCATTTTCCAACTCTCCGGCCATCTCTCTGGTTAGTCCCGGCTTCGCCCAATGTTTTCAGATGGCGCATCTATATGGTTGGCACATTGGCGGGGTGTTTTTTTGACGGTCATCCCTAGCTGTGCTAAGGTGGCTAAAGGAGCACATTCGCCAACAATTACATGCCTCAATACAGGAATCACGCCAGACAATTCTTCTCCGAAAAGTACGGCTTGTCAGATGCCGATCTCGATCGCTACCTCTCCACCGCGCTGGCCGATGGCGGAGATTACGCCGATCTCTACTTCGAGTACCGGTCCACATCCTCCATCAGCCTCGACGAGTCTCTCGTTAAGGGCGCCACCCAGGGCGTTTCGGTGGGCTGCGGCATCCGTGTCATCTCTGGTGAGCGCACGGGATATGCCTACACCGACGATCTATCGAGCGACAAGATCGTGAAGGCCGCACGCCTGGCAGCGCATATCTCCAGCGCGCCGGCGCGTGTCGTTTCCATGAGCATCAATGAACAAAGCCAACAGGCCTGGGCACGCAACCTCTATCCTGTGGTGCAAGCGCCTACGGACATGGACCTCGCCACCAAGTTGGATCTGGTCTGGCGCGCTGATCGCGCCGCCCGCGCCCATGACTCCCGCATCGCGCAGGTTCGCGCAGGATACGCCGACGAGGTGCGCACCATACTGAATGTCACCTCCGAGGGCAACGTTACAGGTGACTATCAACCGCTGGCCCGCTTCAGCGTTTTCTGTCTGGCGCAGGATGGCTCGCAGGTGCAGCGCGGCTCAAGCGGGGGCGGCGGTCGCGTCGAGTTCGATTTCTTTCTCAACGAAAAAACTCCCGAGCACTTCGCCACCGAGGCCGCGCGCCAGGCCATTCTGCAACTGGATGCCGTGGACGCTCCTGCGGGTGAGATGGAAGTGGTGTTAGGCCCCGGATGGCCCGGCATCCTGTTGCATGAA
>CAMBEY010000112.1 GCA_945865705.1 Candidatus Sulfopaludibacter sp. SbA3 | reverse complement strand
AAAGGGAGTCGTTCCTTCCATTCCACGTGGAAACCAAATGTTTCCGAAATCCGGACTATAGAAAACACCGCCATAGGACGAACCTGCGTATAGTTGTCTTGGATGCGTGGGGTCTGCCGCAAGTGAGGTTAGACTGCCGATTGTGGGGCCTCCGCGTCTACGAATGTTGGTAATACCCGGCGAAGCTCCGCGAATTGCGAGCGTCGTTTGAGCGGGCATCCCGTTTCCAATGCTTAACACGAGAGGCACCTCGTCGCCTGAAAGGACATTGCTTGGCACCACGAGATTGATTTGATACAGTCCCACGAATCCAGGCGCCAGCCCGGCGAAAAGGATCTGCGAAAACACACCGCCAATTGCTACTCTCCTAACGCTGCTTATTCTTGAGACTCCGGTTGGGGGCTCTCCATCAAGCGGCCCATCAATCACAGCGCCCAAACCTGTGGCATAAACGGAAATGATCTCGCCGGGTCGTACGTAATTCTCTTGGCAACTGGTGTGTCCGCTCGGACATACCAACTCCGAGTTGGTGGCGCGGATGATCGCTGTAATACGGGAATTGCCTGCATTGAAAATACCAGGAGCCGCGCCAGCATATAATGCGCTTGCCACTGGGCTGGTCTTTTCTTCGGCCTCGCGCTTCACCCGCACCTGGACGGTTACCATTGCCGTCCCGATGCCACCGAAAGTGACACCCCACGGGACTTGAGCGTTTATCTGTGTTGGCGAGACAAAAAATAGCGGCGCAGGATTTCCTCCGATCAATACAGTCGTGCCAGCTAAACTCTTTGGCAAGGGCAATGAAGAGGCCGTCGCAGATGTTCCATCGGAAAGATCCCTTCCGAAGATTGAAATAATCATACCTTGAGTTACAGCTTCCGCACGGAAAGTTGCGGCGTTTACTATACCGTTCTCATTAATGACAGGGGCAAGAAACGATTGCGCTAACAGAGTGTCTGTACACAATAACAGGAAGTATATTGTTACCAATGACCTGTTTCTCATGGTTCTCCTCTGCGGATCAAAGATCATGGGATGTTCTACAGCTCTCAAAAGACTGCACCCCGTGCGAACTGCTGGCTTACTATAATTCTACATTACGGAATCGTGGGAACTCCTTCAAGCAACAGATTCGTGAGAAAGAATAAAAGAGTTCGCTTGGCCAAAACTGAATTGTAACGGACACTTGCTCGGGATCTCTATGCTCGCACCCCCGCGGCGCACACCTGCTCAAGCGCGGCTACTGCGCGGAGGCAGCCGGCGCGGTCCACGTCGCAGTGGGTTACGGCGCGGATGCTGGTGGGCGTCATGGCGTGGACTTTCACGTTGTGGGTGGCGAGCTGGTCGGCGAGCTGCTGCGAGGTCTGGCCGGTGCCGCTGACGTCGAACACCACAATGTTGGTCTGCACGCGCTGCGGGTCAATCCTGATGCCGGGAATCGCGGCCAGGCCCTGCGCCAGCACCTGCGCATTCTCGTGATCTTCATGCAGGCGCTGGGGCGACTGCTCGAGCGCGATCAATCCCGCCGCCGCCAGCACGCCGGCCTGGCGCATCCCGCCGCCGAGTATCTTGCGATTGATGCGCGCCTGCGCGATGTACTCCGCCGTGCCCAGCAACAACGAGCCGACCGGCGCGCCCAGCCCCTTCGAGACGCAAAACGTAACGGAGTCAAACTTGCGCGTGATCTCGGCGACTGATTTTCCCAGTGCAACTGCGGCGTTGAAGATGCGCGCGCCATCCAAGTGTACGGTCAAGCCGGCCTCGTGCGCGCCGTCGCAAATTTCCTCGGCGTCCTCCGTCGGCAGCACCACGCCGCCGGCGACGTTGTGCGTGTTCTCGCAGGAGACCATGCCGGTCTGCGCCATATAGCGCCCCTTGGGGCGGATCGCTTCCTTCACCAGCTTCCAGGTCAAGAGGCCGTCCTCGGTCTTCACGCCGCGCGCCGCGCATCCCGCGATGGCGGAGAGGGAGGCCATCTCATAACTGAAAATGTGTGCGCGCTCCTCGCAGATCACTTCGCTGCCGCGCCGCGCCAGCGTCATCACGGCAATGGTGTTGGCCATTGACCCGGAGGGCACGAACATCGCGGCCTCGCGCCCGAACATCTCCGCCGCGCGCTCCTCCAGCCGGTTGAGCGTGGGGTCTTCGCTATAAACATCGTCGCCGACCTCGGCCTCGGCCATGGCCCGCCGCATCTCCGGCGTCGGCTTGGTTACCGTATCGCTGCGCAGATCGACTATTGGATGCATATCCTGTTTCTCCTACTTACACTCTTCAGCGCTGTCATTCTGCGCGGCCTGTCCCGATTTATCGGGAAGCGAAGAACCTGCTTTTGGTTTTTCCATACCATCTCGGAAAGCATATCCTTCGCGGTGCTCAGGATGACAGCCAGGAAAAATGTTAAGCCAAATTGTTAAACCAAATTGTTACCCCGGCGGCAGGCCGGTGAGGCGCAGGCCGGCGTGGGCGACTTTGTAGTTGCGATTGATGCTGATGAGCAGCGCGGTGAGACTCTCGACGATGCGTGCCGACTCGAGCGCGCCAGCGTCGATGGGGCGCAGGCCAGCGATCAGGCGGATCAGCGGGAACAGGCGATCCTTGGCCGCCGCGTCGTCGCCGCAGACCAGCACGTCGCAGTCGAGCGGGTGCGCCAGGTCCGCCAGGGCTACCGCCGAGACATTGTGGAATGCAGCCAGCACGGGCGTTGTCGCGGGGATGACTTCCCGGGCTTGTTCGGCGGCGGAACCTTGCCAGACTCCCAACATGCGAGTGGGCTTGCCGCCGATGGTGGCGGCGAGCGGCACGGTGGCGTCCACCACAAACGCTCCCGCTTTGAGCGAACCTTTGATGTCGCGCAGCGTGACGGCCTGCGCGGGAAACGGAACCGCGATCACCACGATGGTCGCGCCCGCGGCGGCCTCCGGGTTGGCCATGCCGTTCACGGTTACTACGCCCTTGGCCGCGCCGCGCACTTTCAGGCGAACTTCGTCGGCGGATTGCAGGGCACGCGCGGAGTCGCGCGAGCCGATGACGATCTCCACGCCTGCCGCGGCCCAGCGAATCGCCAGACCTAATCCCAAATCACCGGTGCCGCCAATAATCGCTACGCGCTCTGCGCTCATACGTGGACCTCTTGTTGTGTGGTTTCAGCCTGATGTGGGGTTACAACTTGTTGTGGAATGGCAGCGGCGGCGAAGCGACGCAGCACACGATACGATGTGGAGCGCTCAACCGGGATGCGGCCCGTGGAACGAATGAAATTTTGCAACTGCTCGGGAGTCGCCGCGCTGGCCTCGATCTCGCCCGCCGCGCTGGAAATATTTTCTTCCATCAAAGTCCCGCCGCAATCGTTGGCGCCGGCATCGAGGCACATCCGCGAAATCTGCCAGCCGAGCTTGGGCCAGGAGATTTGCAGGTTGGGAATGGAGTTATTCAGCAGGATGCGCGACAGCGCGTGAACGGCGATGTCTTCTTCCACGGTCGCGCCGGGCCGCGCCAGGCCGGTGCGGTAGAGCGCGGTCTTCTCGTGGATGAAGCCGAGTGGGACGAACTCGGTGAATCCGCCATTCTGTTTCTGGCCATGCTGCTTCTGAATGGCGCGCAGCAGCAGCAGATGGCGCACCCAGTCGATGGGCTGCTCAACGTGACCGTACATCATGGTGGAGGTAGTCGGGATGCCCAGTTCGTGCGCCGTTGAGATGACTTCGATCCACTGCGCGCGCGTGAGCTTGGCGCGCGAGATGACGCCGCGCACGCGGTCATCCAAAATTTCAGCCGCCGTGCCCGGCAGGCTGCCCAAGCCAGCGTCGCGCAGCATTGTCAGATAATCGCGTAGCTGCATTCCGGTGCGCTCGACTCCGTAAACTACTTCCATCGGCGAGAAAGCGTGGATGTGAATTTTCGGGACACGCGCTTTGATGGCGCGGAGAATCTGCGCGTAGTAAGTCCCGTCCATCTCCGGCGGCAGGCCACCCTGCACGCAGACTTCCGTCGCGCCCAGACTCCAGGCCTGCTCGGCGCGGTCAGCAACTGTTTCGAGCGAATGCCAATAGGCGTCCGGCGCGCGCTGACTTTTTCCGAAGCAGCAGAACGTGCAGCCGACGAAGCAGATATTGGTGAAGTTGATGTTGCGATTGACGACGTAGCTGACCTCATCGCCCACCGTGCGGCGGCGCAAACGGTCGGCCACGTCGGCGACAGCCAGCAGCGCATCGCCACGCGCCTCAGCGACGGCCAGGCCCTCGGCTTCGTTCAGATCGCGGCCGTCGAGGGCAGCATCGAGCGCGGCGCGCAGCGGCGCAGACAACGCTGGCGCCAACTCATCGTACGCGCCCGGTCGCAGCGCCAGCGCGATATTTCTCTTAATGGCCATAAGCAGACTCTATCTGGACAACCTGTCTATGATACTCCTTGCTTCACGCTTACCAACACACTCCAACCACTGTCATCCTGAGCGAAGCGAAGGACCTGCTTTACTTTGCGAAATGGGGAACAGCAGATACTTCGCTGCGCTCAGGATGACAGCGTTTGAGGAGGGAAGCTATTTTCGCGCGGGTGCGTGCGGATGGTCGTGGTAATGCTGGCGCAGCAGGTCCTTGCCGTAGTCGTTGCCGTTGGGCGTGCGCACCATGGTGTGGATGTGCTCCGTGCCCGGCTGGTTGGGGTCGGCGACCAGGAAGCGCAGGCTGGCGGGGCGCTGATGGTCGAACTCAATCAGGACGACTGGGCTGTGAATGCGATAGTAGAATACGCTGCCCGCGTCGGTGCCGCCGATCCAGGCGAACCATGTGCAGTCGAGCTGCGCGCGCACCTCGGCCATTTTCACGCGGGCGTGGGCGTCGTCCATGTTGTTCACGTAGAGCGCGGCGAGAGCGAGCAGTTGCCGGCGTTGCGTGTCCGACAATTCCTTGGCGCTGACTCCGGCGTAGTCGAGGACCACGTTGTCCTTCCACGCTTCGGTGAGCAATTCGTTGCCCGTCTTTGAGACTTTCAGGATCGCCTTCTTGCGCTGATCCGCGGTTAGTCCGTTAATCATGGCCAGGCCCGCGCGCTGCTCGTCCTGCAGGACGACGGTGCCTTTGTATTTGCCTGATTT
This sequence comes from Candidatus Sulfopaludibacter sp. SbA3, assembly GCA_945865705.1. Classification (GTDB taxonomy): domain Bacteria; phylum Acidobacteriota; class Terriglobia; order 2-12-FULL-54-10; family 2-12-FULL-54-10; genus SHUM01. Next base: position 3,684 of record CAMBEY010000112.1, on the reverse strand, counting down.
AGCGATGACCGGCTCGGAGCCGGCGAAGGTCGGCGTCATCACCACCTGATCGCCGAGCACAAAATAGTTAATGACGGCGTGATGCCCGTCAAACTGCCAGCCCCACGGTTCGCCACCCGAGGCCGCCGAAGGCTCGCCCATCACGGTGATGTGGTACTGCCACTCGCCGAACTCGGCGTGGTTGTTGTTGTTCAACTCGGCCAGCGTCTCGTTGAGGCGCATGATGTCGCGCGTCTGCTTCAGACCCTTGGCGCTCAGCCCGGCGCGGAGCAGGTTAAACGCCGCGGCGCGCTGCGGCTCATTCATTTCGATAAAATTTACGCCCTGACGAACGTAGAAACTTTGATTCATCCACTTGCGCCACTCGTCATCGTCCACGGCGAACTTCGACTGATCGCGCTGCTCGGCGCTGAGGCTTGCGAGAAACGCTACAGCGGCCAGGCGCACCGGCTCGGTGGAGACGCCCGTCGAGCGAATGGAAAACAAGCCGGATTCGATCTTCCCATTGGTGGTGATGCCCAGGAAAGGATCGGCGAGGCCAGGCGTCTCGGCGGCGATCGATAAGCGTAACAGTTCGGCGGGCGGTCGCGGTGCTGGAGCTGTTGGCGGCGGGCTTTGCGAGAACCCTCTCGATTGCAGCATGACGATTACCAAAGCGATTACCGACCAGCCTGCAAACCATGCGATGCGTGACATAAATCCTCCTTGGCGAACGGGTCCCATGATCTTACGCTTACCGCGACTGCATTGCCTGCCACACGCGCGGCGAAAAAAACTCAGGCTGCGTTGCATACTCGGGATACACCGGCAGCCGCTCGCGCAGCTCCAGTCCCTTGCTGGCGGCCAACGCGCGCAGGGTCTCCACTTGCGGCCAGGGCTTTTCTGGATTGATGAAGTCGACCGTCAGCGGCGAGATGCCGCCCCAGTCGTTCAAGCCGGAGTCGAGCAGCATTTCGAGGTGCGCGGGACTGAGGTTCGGCGGCGCTTGTATGTTCATTTGCGGGCCGAGCCCAGAGCTGAACCCAGGGCCGAACCCAGGGCCGAAGATGATGCGCGCCAGCGCGACGATGCGCGCGAAATATTCCGGTGCTGGCGGCGGAACATCGCGCATGGGTATCTCCGGCTTCGGCACAAAGTTCTGGATGATGACTTCCTGAATGTGCCCGTACTGCGCGTGAATACCGCGGATGGTGAGCAGTGAATCCACGATATCCGCCGCTGACTCGCCGATGCCGACGAGTATCCCGGTGGTGAAGGGAATCTTCAATTCGCCCGCCTGGCGGATGGTTTGCAAACGCCGCTCGGGACGTTTGTCGATGGCGTCGTCATGGGCGCCGCCGAGGGCGAACAGCGCGGGCGAAGTGGATTCGAGCATCAGTCCGAGGCTGGCGTTGGACTCGCGCAGACGCTCCAGATCGGACCGCGACATCAATCCGGGATTTGCGTGCGGCAGCAATGAGGTCTCGGCGAGCAGCAGCTCGCTGATGGCCGCCACGTAATCCAGCGTGCGGGCGTAGCCGTGCGTCGCAAGCCACGCGCGCGCTTCGGGAAACTCCGCCTCGGGCCGGTCGCCCAGACTGAGCAGCGCTTCGCGGCAACCGAGCTTCTCTCCCTTTCGAGCGACATCGAGAACCTCTTCCGGCTCCATCCAGTGCGCGCCCGGCTGGCCGGGGTCACGGCGAAACGTGCAATAGCCACAGCGGTCGCGGCACAGATTGGTCAGGGGCAGGAACACCTTCGGCGAGTAGGTGATGACGTTTCCCTTGCCACGCTGCCGCAGTTCGCGCGCAACTTCCGCGAGGTTCTCCCAGGAAACGGAATGGAGCATTGAAAAATATTCGGAAGCGCCGAGAGCCTCTCCTGCGAAGATGCGCGAAGCGAGCGAGCGCCACTCACTGGCGGAAACAGAAGCGGAAACTGTAGTGGAGACTGTCGCGGAACTCATCCCGTCACCCTGGATCGCGTTTCGATCAACCGGCGCAATAGTTTCGAAGTGCGGCCCTCGCGCTCGAGCTTGCCCACCACTTCAAGAAACTGCATGGCCTCCTCGCGCGTATCAATGTCCGCCGTGAGGCCGGGCGGGGCGTAAAGGCGCAGTTTCTGATGATTAGTCTGGGTGTCCTCGAGATGGCGGCGACAACTGTCCGGGCCAAAGTGCGCGGTGATGGCGTCGGGCGGCGTGCGCACCAGCGCGTTGGTGCCGGTGCCATCGCCGCTGGGTACGACAATCACTTCGTATTGGCGCGAAAGCTCCACGAGCTGCGTCAACTCGTCCGGCGATACAGCGGGCGTGTCGATGGGCACGGAGATCAGAGTCCTGACTCCCTGCTCCACCGCCCAGCGCGTGGCTTGGCGCGTGGACTCGGTGTGACTGACCTGCTCATCTTCTTCCAGACACGTTACGGAAGCCTCGCGGCAGCGCGCGATCACCACGGGCTCGGCGGTGATGACGATCAGCTTGCCGATGAGTTTCTCGCGGCCGTGCCAACTCAGCAACGTTTCCCAGACATCTTCAAACATGGTGCGCGCCAGCAACTCCCGCTCCTCGGGCGTGAGCCACGAGGCCAAGCGGCGCTTGGAATCCGCAAATCGTTTGACGGGCAAAAGAACTGCGATCACAGCAGAGAATCTCCGGGGAATGTAATAGACAGCGGCGCGTTGACACTGCGCCTCAAATCATGCGAAGTTTCCATTTTACTCTGTCGGGGATGGAACTCCGCGCCGCGCGCGAGTTGATTGTACCTGTTCCCGCATCGTGAAAGTAGTCCGGCCCCGGAGGCCGGTTGCGGAGAAGCGTCAAGATAAAATGAATCCTGTTTTCCCCATTCCCGACCGGATCGAATTATTCGCCGTACCCGGACTCGGCGAGATCGCGCCGGGCGACGCACTGGGTGTGGCGTTATGTAATGCGGTGACGCAGGCAGGACTGGCCTTCGAGGACGGCGACGTGCTGGTCATCGCGCAAAAAATCGTTTCCAAGGCCGAAGGCCGTTTGGTGGAGTTGGCGTCGGTGATCCCGTCGCCGTTCGCCGTATCGCTGAGCGAATCGCTGGACGCAACTCCTGCCAAAGACCCGCGCGCCATTGAAGTGGTGCTGCGCGAGAGCCGCCGCATCGTGCGCATGGACGCGGGACTGATCATCTCCGAAACTCATCAAGGCTATGTCTGCGCGAACGCGGGCGTGGACAGTTCGAACGTACCCGCCGGATTTCTCTCGCTGCTGCCCGTTGATCCGGACGCATCGGCGGCGCGGCTGCGCGAGGAGATTCGCGTGCATTCAGGACGCGACGTGGCCGTTATAATCTCCGATACGTTTGGACGCCCGTGGCGCGAGGGGCTGACGAATGTTGCTCTGGGCGTCGCGGGGCTTGCGCCGCTGCAGGATTATCGAGGGCAGAAGGACGAGCAGGGCCACACGCTTTCCGCGACGGTCATCGCCACCGCGGACGAACTGGCCGCCGCCGCCGAGTTGCTGATGGGCAAGACGGCACGCCGCCCCGCCGTGGTGATCCGCAACTTCCCCGCGTTGCCGGGGTCCGGCTCCGCCACGGGAACGGGCGCGGACCTGGTGCGCCCGCGCGAGAAGGATTTATTTCGCTGAAGATGTCACAGAGCCGCGCGCGTCAGCAAGCGGACACGTTTGACGATTAACAGTGACCGATTATCGGGGACCGTTGAAAGTGT
>CAMBEY010000111.1 GCA_945865705.1 Candidatus Sulfopaludibacter sp. SbA3 | reverse complement strand
ATAGTGCATATGTCATAGCTCTCTGCGTACCGCTGGGCGCCGACGGGGAGCGGTGGAGGCCGAGGCTGCCCATCGTCCGCCCGGAAATTGTGGGCGGGCTGCAAAGGCGAATGAACTGATTGTGGCATATCGTAGTCAGCGCTACATTCGGTATGGAGAGAAATGAAAATGGCCAAAGAAATTCAGCTAGTTCTGCCAGTGAATTCCCAACAGCAGACGGCGCAGGAGTAGAGAGCGCAAGAAATTCTGCTCCAGCACCGTCACGGAATGCATTTTCAGACCGACCGGATATTCGCCATCATCATGCCCCTGCAGTGGGTCTACGGCATCATCGCCGCGTTGTGGCCCCCCCCCCCGGGTGACGACCACGGGCGGCGGCTCGCTGGAGCAGAATCTCTTCGTCGCGGTGCTGGTGGGGGCGTCATTTGCGGCATGCCGGTGTGTTTCGCGCTGGCTCGCCCAGGAAAAACTTTTACGCGCTATTTGATCACCGTGTGCCAGATGCTCATGTCCGCCCTGCTGATCCATCTGACCGAAGGCCGGATCGAAACCCACTTCCATGTTTTCGGCTCCCTCGCCCTGCTGGCGTTTTACCGCGAGTGGCGCATTATCGCGGTGGCCTCGGCAATTGTCGCGGTGGATCACTTCCTGCGCGGCATTTTCTGGCCGCATTCCGTCTTCGGCATGATGCACTCCAGCAACTGGCGCTGGCGGGAACATGCCGCGTTGGTAATTTTTGAAGACATCTTTCTGGTGTGGGCCATCATCCAGGAACGGCGGTGCCTGAAATTATTGTCGATCCATGAGGCCGAGCTGGAGGCCACCCAGAAGCGCGATGCGGTGCTCAAAGATGAGTTGCGCCACGCCCTGGACGAGGCCGAGTCCGCCAGCCGCGCCAAGAGCGATTTCCTGGCTAATACCAGCCACGAGATTCGCACCCCGATGAACGCCATCATGGGCATGACCGAACTGGCGCTGGACACCGACCTGAACAACGAGCAGCGCGACTACCTGACCACGGTGCGCTCGGCCAGCACCTCGCTGCTGAACATCCTCAACGACATCCTCGATTTCTCGAAAATCGAAGCGGGCAAGATGGACCTCGACTCGGCACCGTTTGTTCTGCATGATGTGGTGGAACAGGCGGCCCGCACCCTGGCGGCTCAGGCACATGCCAAGGGATTGGAGCTGGCCGTGAAGATGCCAGTCGACCTCCCCGAAACGCTGATGGGCGATGCCGCACGCCTCAGCCAGATTCTGATTAATCTGATCGGCAATGCCATCAAGTTTACCGAGCGCGGCGAAGTGATCGTGCAGGTGTCTTCTCAAGTGTCCGGCGCAGCGCCCTCGGGGATGGCGGAATTGCACTTTGTAGTCTCCGACACCAGCATCGGCATTCCCGCCGGCAAGCAAGCCACCATCTTTGAAGCGTTTATGCAGGCCGACACCTCCACTACGCGCATCTATGGCGGCACCGGCCTGGGCCTGGCGATCTGCGCGAAGCTGGCGAAATTACTCGGCGGCAAAATCTGGGTGGAAAGCCAGGAGGGCTGCGGCAGCACATTCCATTTCACCGCGCAGTTCCCGCTGGCATCCTCTGGCGTTCTGCCCAAGCCCGCACGGAAGTTCAATAACCCCATCGTCCTGTTAAGCAGCACCTCCGTGCTGATCGTGGACGACAATAGCACCAACCGAAATCTGTTGCAGGAGATCACCACGCGCTGGGGCATGACGGCCACCATGGCCGAGAGCGGGCCGCAGGCGCTGGAGATTTTGGCTGCCGCAGCGTCCCGAGGCGCCCTCATCCAGTTGTTATTGCTGGACGTGAACATGCCCCGCATGGACGGCTTCGAGCTGGCCGAGAAGATACTGGGCAATCCCGCCCTGCAATCTCCGCGAGTGATCATGCTGACATCCGCCAGCCGTCCCGGCGATTCGGTCCGCTCACGCATGGCTGGGATCAATGATTATTTGATGAAGCCGGTTCGTCAGATGGAACTGCGCGAAAGCATCGAGCGGGCCATGACCTCCGAGCGCACCATGCCGCCGCAGCCTGAATATCCACTCGAATTCGGTCAGCGGCCGGAAGTTGAGCGCCGCAAAGGCCTGCCCATCCTGCTGGTCGAGGACAATCCGGTCAACCAGACCGTGGCTCTGCGTATGCTCGAGAAGAAAGGTCATCGCGTCACCGTGGCAGCCGACGGCCTAGAGGCCCTGGCGGAGATGGAAAAGAAACACTTCGCCGGTTTCGAGTTGATCCTGATGGACGTGCAGATGCCGGAGATGGACGGCTTGCGGGCCACGGAGTTGATCCGCGAAAAACAGAGGCGGCTTGGCTTGCATACTCCCATCATCGGATTGACCGCCCATGCTTTGTTGAAGGACCGCGAGCGCTGTCTGGCGGCGGGCATGGATGGCTACCTCGCCAAGCCCTTCAAGCCCGGCGATCTGTATGATATCATCGCCAAAATATCCGCGGCGCACGTCGTGGACGCGGCCCCTGATTTAGACGCCACGCACGCCCCACACGCCGAAGAAGAAGGTCCGACGCGGGAAGCCATCATGGCTCAATTTGACGACGACTGGGAGTTGTTTGGCGAAACCTTGAACGTCTTCTGCGACCAGTATCCCACGCAACTCGCCGCCATCCGCGCCGCCATTGACCAGCAGGATAACCAAGCCCTGGAGCGCGCCGCGCATACTCTGAAAGGCACACTGGGACTCTTTGGAACGACGGAGGCCTATCAGGTGGCGGCCAGTCTGGAGAGCATGGGGCACGCCGGCGCACTTGACTCTGCCGCGGCCCTGTGGACCCGGTTGAAAGTCTCACTGGCGCGGCTGCACACCCGTCTGGAACAACTGCGCGGCGAATCCATCCAGGAGATCAAGCGATGAACATTCTGATCGCCGATGACGACGCTACCAACCGGACGATTCTGCTCAAGTTTCTGGAGAAGTGGGGTTACACGGTAACTGTCGCGACAGATGGAGCGCAGGCCTGGGAAATCCTGCAAGCGCCCGGCGCGCCGAACATCGCCTTGCTGGATTGGATGATGCCCGGAATAGACGGCGTGGAAGTGTGCCGCCGCCTGCGGACCTTGCGCCCGACGCCTTACACCTATCTGATCCTGCTCTCCGCCAAGTTTCAAAAGCAGGAAATCCTCGATGGTCTCAATGCCGGCGCCGATGATTACATCACCAAGCCGTTCAGCCCCAACGAACTGGCCGCCCTCCTGCGCTCCGGCTGCCGCATCGTTGAATTGCAGGATGAATTGCTGAAGGCCAGGGAGGCGCTGCAGATTCAAGTCAGCCGCGATCCCACCACCGGCCTGTGGAGCCGCACGGCGATTCTCGAGTTCGTGGAATCGGAGATTGCTTTTGCCCGGCGCGAACGCTCCTGCGTCGGCGTGCTGCTGGCCGATGCCGATCATTTCAAGAAGGTGAATGACACCCACGGTCATCTGGTCGGCGACGAGGTGCTGCACGAAGTCGGTATGCGCATTACCCAATGCCTGCGTCGCTACGATGCCGCCGGACGGTATGGCGGCGAAGAGTTTCTGATCGTCGCCCGAACTCCAACCATCGATCATCTGGCGATGCTCGCCGAACGGCTGCGCGCCACCATTGCCGTGCCGGAGATGGCCACCCGCCTCGGGTCGGTTCCGGTAACCATCAGCATCGGCTATGCCCTGTGGGACTCCGCCGAACCCCTCGACCGGCAGACGCTTTTGGTACGAGCCGATGAAGCCCTCTACCGCGCCAAGCATCTGGGCCGGAATCGCTGCGCCCCCGCACAGGCGAACCCTCCTGCCGCGGAAACAGTAGGACTATCTGTCTCTACCAGCAACCCAATGGGATCGAAATAATTGCGGGTCGCGAATCGGTCGGAAAGCCACCCCATAATCCACTAATAAGACTTGGCAATGACCACGCGATGCGGCACGGTCTCGCCGGTGATGATGCATTTCCCCGGGCCATCGTAGTGGTCTTCCAGAGGAATGCAGCGCACGCTGGCTTTGAACTCCTTCAGGCGCGCGTCGCAGGCCTTGTCATCTTTCAGATGAGCCATCACAAACTTGCCGCCGCCCTTCTCCGCCGTCGCTGACTCGAGGATCGCGCGGACTTCCTCCAGACTTCCTGCCAGCACGGTGTTGTCCGAGCGGCGCTTGCGGGCGGCCTCCAGCATCTCCGTCTGCATCTGGTCGAGGGTGCGCACGACCACGGCAGCCAAGCCCTCGGCGGGCACGGTTTGCTTCTCCGCTGCGTCGCGGCGGCGGAACACCACGTTGCCCACGGCCAGGTCGCGCGGTCCCAGCTCAATTATCACAGGGACTCCGTGCTGCTCCCAGTGGAAGAACTTGTTTCCCGGCGTATAGCCTTCGCGATCATCGGCGTTAACGGCGACGCCCGCCGCGCGCAGTTCACTGGTGAGTTGCTGCACTTTTTCGAGGACGGCGCTGCGCTCCTCGTCCTTGCGATAGATGGGGATGATGACCGCTTGCACCGGCGCGAGCTTCGGCGGCAGCACCAGCCCACGGTCATCGGAGTGGCTCATAATCAACCCACCCAGCAGCCGCGTGGAGACACCCCAGCTTGTCTGCCAGGCAAACTCCAGCTCGCCCGACTTGTTCTGAAAACGAATCTCGAAGGCTTTGGCGAAGTTCTGCCCGAGTTCATGACTCGTCCCGGCTTGTAGAGCGAGGCCATTCTGCATCATGGCTTCAATGCAAAACGAACGCGTGGCACCAGCGAAGCGCTCGGCCTGCGACTTGATCCCGCGTATGACGGGCATAGCCATGATGTTCTCTGCAACGTCAGCGTAAACATCCAACATGCGGCGCGCTTCCTCTTCGGCCTCTTGCTGCGTAGCATGCGCGGTGTGGCCCTCCTGCCAGAGAAACTCCGTGGTGCGCAGGAACATGCGCGTGCGCAGCTCCCAGCGGACGACGTTGGCCCATTGATTGATCAGCAGCGGCAGGTCGCGCCAGCTCTTGATCCACTTGGCGTAGAAGTAGCCGATGATAGTCTCCGACGTGGGGCGGATGACGTAGGGCTCCTCCAGCGTCTCGCCGCCGGCGATGGTTACGACGGCCAGTTCGGGCGCGAAGCCTTCCACGTGCTCGGCCTCTTTCTTAATGAAGCTCATGGGGATCAGCAGCGGGAAGTAGGCGTTCTGGTGGCCCGTGGCCTTGAAGCGGCTATCGAGCTCGGCCTGCAGGCGCTCCCAGATGGCGTAGCCATGCGGACGAATCACCATGCAGCCCTTCACCACTTCGGCCGACTCGGCCAACTCGGCTTGTTGGATTACGTCCAGATACCAGCGTGCGAAATTTTCGGCGCGGGGTGTGATCTTACTCTTGTCAGCCATAGACAAATATCATAACAGGAGTCGGGCGGCCGTCGGCGCTGAGAAGTCTCCCGAGGTGAGTAACGTGGACCGTGCGCGGGCGTGTGGTTGGCAATTCCTTCCCTCGAAAGTCCTGCTACAATCGACTGGTATGAGCGTAGAAAAAGTTGGCCTTACTGCTGCCGTGAAAGCGGCGGGCTGAGCGTCGAAGCTGAGTCCAAAGGTTTTGGACGCCGTGCTGGGCAAGCTGCCCCGGCAGACTGACAAGAACGTGCTGGTCGGCTTCGACAAAGCCGACGACGCGGGAGTGTATCGCCTCAGCGACACGCTGGCGCTGGTCCTGACTGTCGACTTCTTCACGCCGATTGTCGACGACCCCTACACCTATGGCCAGATTGCGGCGGCCAATTCGCTCAGCGATGTCTACGCGATGGGCGGCAAGCCCATCACCGCTTTGTCGGTGCTCGCTTATCCGGAGAGCGGCGACCTGGACGTGCTCGGGCAGATACTGCGCGGCGGCCTCGACAAGATGCTGGAAGCTGGGTGCAGCGTTATCGGCGGGCATAGCGTAAAAGATGACGAGATCAAGTTCGGCTACTCGGTTACGGGAACAGTTCATCCGGATCACATTTGGACCAATGGAGGCGCGCGTCCGGGCGATGCGCTGATCCTCACCAAGAAACTTGGGACTGGAGTAATCTCAACCGCGGTCAAGCGCAAGCAGGCCCAGCCGGAGTGGGAAGCCGCAGCCATCGAGTCCATGCGTACGCTGAATCGCGCGGCGGGAGAAATCGCAGTCCGGCATTCGGAGGCCACGGGCTATTCCGTTCACGCAGCCACAGACATCACCGGCTTCGGCCTGCTCGGACACGCGCGAGAGATGGCCTTGGCCAGTAATGTAACTTTGGAAATTGACCATTCAAAAATTGACGCGCTACCGGGAGCCATGGAATCCATCGCCCTGAACGCCGTGCCCGGCGGCCTCAAAAACAATGTAGAGTTCGTCGCCTGCGCCGTCTCGCTCAGCGCGGCGGTCAGCCCTGTAATCGAAACACTTCTCTATGACCCGCAAACTTCCGGCGGCCTACTGATCTCCATCTCGGGTCAACATGCCGTAGCTCTCGAAGCAGCTCTTCAGGCCAACGGCACACCCGCTCGCATTGTCGGTCGCATCATCGAGAAAACCAACTGCCCCATCCTCGTAGGTTAATCCTCACCAACCACACCTACTCAATCCGCTTATGTTACGGCGGCCACAAGCGATTGGGTAGAATCCTCGGAGATAGCGCGGAATTCGATGGCGCGAGGATTGCGCACCTGCCTGATGGACAGCAAGTCGCAGATGACCAAATCAGCGGCGCGCAGATCAGATGGATTTTCCATGGGGAAAGAGTAAGTCATCAGCGTGTGTCCGAAGCGCTCGGCGGGGGCGAACAGGCTCCGCGCCATAGCCAGGATGGCGGGGCTTACGGAGACCATGGCGATCAACGAGGGCTGAGTAAGTTTGAGAATCCGCTCGCGCACCTGTTCAATAGTGCCGAAGCGCAACTCCACCAGCGGGCGCGACTTGGGAACGAGGGGCTTAACGTCCTTAGCCAGATAATTGGGCGCGGCCACCTGCGCGCCAATCAGCAGGCTGGGTTGGGATTTCAGCTCGGCTATCGAGCACGCTTGAACGGGAATCTTCAGGACGGCTTTTAGTTCCGCTTGCAGGAGCTTGCGCAGCCCGTCCTCCGGCTCGACGATCAGGATGTGGTCGGCAGGCTCAACCATCAGACGGTCGAGCAAGCGTGTGCGCAACTCCTGCAAACTCCATTTCTGCTCCCGCGAGAAGCTGATAATCGCGTTGACCAACTCCTCCAGGCCGTTGGCGCGAACCTCGGAGGCCATCTCCGCCGAGCGCACCAGCAGACGGCTTCCGCGCCGTCGAACCAGCCAACCACGCTCGACCAACTTGGAATAGGATTCGCTGACCGTATTGTGATGAATGCCCAGCCGTCGCGCCAACTCACGCACGCTCGGCAGCGGCGCGCCCGGTTTCCATCGCCCCGTTACGATCTGGTAGATGATCTGCTCGGAGAGCTGGACCGTCAGCGAAATCTCGCTCTTCCTAATTGATTTGGATTTCCACCCTACGCCTCTCCCCATGCAATTGCCGCAATCGCCCGCATCATTTTAGCCCCAGTCTCCTCCTGTGACAGAGAAGAAAGCATCACCTTCGTCTCACAAACAGCAGACCGCCCCGGCTATCTTCATCTTCAGATTGCAAAAACCGCGCGAAGAAATCGCACGGTTCAGACTATGGAGGTTACATCATGAGTATCGGAATGCACAGAATCCACCAACACAATTCATTTGGAGTAGCACGAGTGGCGTTTCTGTGGGGCGCTGTATTCCTTTGCCTGACAGGGAATATGCAAGCCGCATCGGGCAGGCTGATCGAATGCTACTGGAACAATATGCCACCACTTGTTGGCAAGCAAATCTCTCTTCTCCTGCCGGATGGCACGCACGTTGGTGGAGCAGTCATGCATGTAATGGACGATGGATTGCGGTTGTCCATTAAACGCAGCTCCGATCCGTTCACCCACCCGCAAGGAGTTGCCTGGATTCCAAGCGCGCACATCAGAGACATCGAAGTCAGGAAGAAGGTAGCTGAATGGAAATCCCCAGACGAATCTGAGCTATCCATGATGGGACTAGTGGTCGGGGCATACTTAGGCGGTGTCTATGGCTATTCTCGTCGGGAGAGTGAGTTCGGAGTTTATTCCGGCCTCATCCTGGGCGGCGCGGCTGGTACTTATTTGGGAGGGAAGTTGGCAGGTGCGATTCATCCACGCGAAGATGTCGACGTCATTCGAATAATTCGTCCTGCATCAGGGAGTGCCAGCATGGGCAAGCCTCCCGCTATACCAGATGGTGGCAACGGGGCATCCGATGCCAGAAGATCACTCGACAGGGGGCCTGCCATCCGTAATCCCCAGCAATTCCTGGCGTTTTGATGATAGCTTGAGGCACGAAAATGTTTGGCGAGCCGGAGATATTGCGTGGCTCTTTAGCTTATAGCTTCAGGGATTTCAGATACGCTCGAAAGGCGGGGCCGAGGTCGGGGCGGCGCAGGGCGAATTCGACGGTGGCGGTGAGGAAGCCGAGTTTGTCGCCGGTGTCGTAGCGGGTGCCCTCGATGCGGTAGCCGTAGATGGGATGGGTGTGCAGCATGGCGCGCAGGGCATCGGTCAGTTGAATTTCCCCGCCCTTGCCTGCTTGCGTTGTTTCCAATGCCTTAAATATCTGTGGTTCCAGGATATAGCGACCGATAATCGCAAGATTGGAGGGAGCCTGGTCGACGGGAGGCTTTTCAATCAAATCAGCAATCTTGTATAGACGATCCGGTCCATTGGGATGGGGCTGCGGCGTGCCGGAGATGACTCCATAGCTCGAAATCCTTTCC
>CAMBEY010000110.1 GCA_945865705.1 Candidatus Sulfopaludibacter sp. SbA3 | reverse complement strand
CGCTTGCCGGACGCCATAACCGACAGCCGCGCCACGATTCCCAGACAATCGAATTGCGACAGGGTTCCCTCGACCGAGACCAGCGGCTTTGCCTTGGTGCGTTCAGCGAATGTCGAGACAGGAGCTGCCCGCCTTGCGAGCCTCGGGCGAGCCTCAGGTACCGCAGCCGGCTTATTTTCCACTGCGACGGGACTCGCTGCTGCCTCCGCGGATGCCGACGACTCGGCGACGACGCCAGCGTCAGAGTAGTTTGAGTCCACTGATTCGCTCGTCACTTCAGTCGGAGCATTGGCTCTCTCCATAGAAGTGCCCGACTGCGACCTGTCGTCTGAAACGTGGCGGATTAGCTGCTTGGCCGCGGTGATCTCCATCTCATTGCTGGCAATTTCGAGCAGACGCTCGGCAACTTTCTTAGCCTCTTCCTTCATTTCAATTTCAAAATATGCCAAGGCCAGCATCTGATACATCGGTCCCGCCTGAGAGCGGCTAACCTGCTTGACCTGTTGGAGCGTCGCCACAACCTGCGCGAACAGGCCTCGGCGATACAGCAGATTCCCCAAATCGAGGCGCGCATCGTCGAAGTCGGGTTGCAGTGCCAGAGCCTTCTTGAGTGCGGCAACGGCATCGTCTTCGGAGCCGCCGCGGGCCAGCAGGCTGGCGTAATCGTAATAAAGCTGCGCGTTCGTCGATCCCAACTGGGCCGCGCGCGCGAAGTGCTGTATCGCCCCTGCATTGTCGCGGTCTCGCCGCCAAGTCTTGTACCCCTGTGCCTCGGCGATCTCCCAGCTTTCCGGATGATCGGCCGCCAGTTTATCGAGCATCCGGTCGGCCTCGGCCTGCTTCTCTGGATTGCCGAGCACGCTCACCAGCACCAGACCGCTCTCGACAGCGCTGGCCGGGCGCACCTCGGGACTCTCCGCTGCCTTCACCAGCTTGGTGTCAAAGTAGACCACCTTGAACCAGCTTCCGCGCATGTAGCCACCCAACTCGTCGCGCACACGATTCAGCGGCTTGTTATACACCTGCTGGAATGCCGCCGCGGGCGCTGCGCCGGAGAGCAGGGCGCGGGAGAATGCCGGATACGCTTTGCCGTATTCGTCGGAGAGCATCAGCATGTGAATCAGCGCCCAGCTCTGGGCATAGAACAACCGGCTCGACTCCTCATCGGAATATAGAGGGGATTTCATGTCCGCCGACAACAGGCTGGCGAGGTCTATCAGGCGCGAGCGCTCCAGAAGCTCGCGGTGGCCTTCCTTCATGGCTCCCACCTGAACCTTCCCTGCCAGCGGCTTCAGCGTGGAATAAAGCTCGGCGAGTCCAATGCGCATCCACAACGGCTGGCCACCTCCGGCCTGGCGCAGCAGGCTTTGCACATAGTGGTAGACCGCGTGAGGGTACATCTCCGAATCCAGCTTTTGCATTACGACCGTATCGCGGCGGCTGTCGTTGAATGAAAACGAGGCGGTGGACTCCCGGCTGCGATAAGGCTCAAATTCCTTCTCGGAGGTAAACCCCACGATGCGCGATGGCTGCACAGCGGCGGGTGGACCCTGACCAATGGCGATGAAGAATGCCCGCACTTGCTCGAAGTAGAGAATCGCTTCGCGACCGCGCTTTTCATTTGCGGTGGTGTATAGCTCGAAGTTGGGCGTGGTGAGCTTGATCCACTTTGGCTCGGCGGCCCGCGCTCCAGAACCAGACAGAAACATAGTCAAGACCGAGACCATGAGCAAAGCATGACGACGCATCGCTGACCTCCGTATGTCCCGGCACTAAAGGCGGTTTGGGAAATAGTATAAGCAGCAGCCGGAGGAACCGCAAGCGAATTGAAGGCTGGCAAATTGACCTTCCATGCGTGCCCCTGCTTCCGCGATTTTCCTACCACAATGCCGATCCCCCCCGGTATATTGGTAGTTCTGTCCAATCACTTAGAAATAATCATAAGGAGAAATTCGATATGGAACGAAAAGGTGCGGTTACGCTGCGCGGCAATCCCATGACGCTGGCGGGCGCGGAAGTGAAAGTGGGCGACAAGGCCCCCAATTTTACGCTGACCGGCAATGATATGAAGCCGGTTACGCTGGCCGACACAACCGGCAAGGTGCGCATCATCGCCTCGGTGCCTTCGCTCGATACGCCGGTCTGCGACACTGAGACGCGGCGCTTCAATGAAGAAGCGGCCAAGCTGGACGGCGTTGAAATTCTCACCGTCAGCGTGGACCTGCCCATGGCTCAGAAGCGCTGGTGCGGCGCGGCGGGCGCGGACAAGGTTCGCACGCTCTCCGACTATCGCGACCGCAACTTCGGCAACGCCTACGGCGTGCTCATCCAGGAGATTTTGCTGGAAGCCCGCGCCATCTTCGTCGTCGACAAGAATGATACGGTCTGCTATGTCGAATACGTGAAAGAAGTGAGCGACCAGGTCAATTTCGACGCCGCGCTGGATGCGACCCGCAAACTCACCGCCTAGCGGCAAGCTGCAGCAGGCCCTTAAAAACACGCCAACTGATTGCTAGGCCGTCTCTTAACTGGGTCGGCCTAGCAACATCAAACAATTTCCTTGTTCCTCCCCCCACAGTTTGATACTATTAGCTCATCCGCATTGAGCAACGGAGAACGCCCCCCGGCGTCCCCCGTAGTAGTCCCTAAAAGTAATCAACTTGTATCCGAGCCGAAGTGTTTCTATAGGTTCCGCTGGGCTATACCACCCGGCGGGGGATAATGGGTATCGATGCGAATTAGGCGCAATCTTGGACGTGTCATACCTGCGAGGCCTGCGGGGCCTGCGAGGCCTGCGAGGCCTGCGAGGCCTGCGAGGCCTGCGGGGCCTGCGAGGCCTGTGGGGCCTGCGGGCCCAGCGGGGTTCAGCTTCACGCTGACGTTGTTCCTTCTGGCAGCCTTCGCACTACCCCTCCGCGCACAGTATCAAATTCCAGAGCAGTGGGAACAATGGTTCTACGGCCAACGCATGTACGGCTTGGGCTACATTCCCAATGACGCGCTAGTGCGCGCCATCAGCCAGCGCGACAAGACGGGAAGCGGAATTCGCAAAGCCGGCATGGATGGGTTCAGCGTTAGCGCCATGAGCGACGCCACAATTGACGGCGGTACGTCATCTTTGGAAAACGGCTTGTCGCCTTCCATCACCAATGGACGCTGGTTTGAGATGGGACCGAGCGCCATCAACTCCTCTTTGGATGACACCGTCAGCGGCCGCATCAACAGTCTGGCCATCGACCCGCGCAATCCCTCGACAGTTTACGTGGCGGCGGCGGGCGGCGGCGTTTGGAAGTCGGTCAATCGCGGAGCGCGCTGGACCCCTCTCACGGACAATCTGCCCTCACTCGCCTCTGGCGCGGTGGGCGTCGATCCATTTACCAGCGAAGTTTGGTACGGCACGGGCGAGTTGAACTTTTGCCGCGATTGCTACTATGGCGCGGGTGTTTACCGCTCCGGCGACGGTGGCATCAGTTGGAACCGCGTCAACCCGGAAGCATTTCTTACTTCACCCACTGCGTTGATTAAGTTTGATAGTCGTCGCCAGGGAACGATCTTCATCGGTCGTTCTACAGCGCTGTGGAAGACCTCCGACAACGGATTGACTTGGCGCGTGGTGCTGCGCGGCGCCATCACCGACCTGGCCATCCATCCGCTGGACAGCAACATCGCCTATGCCGCCGTGGGCAATTTCAACGGCGGACCGGACAACGGCATCTTCCGCTCCACCGATGGAGGCGAGACCTGGACGCGCCTGATCGATGGACTTGCTGATTCCGGAAGCATGGGCCGCATATCGCTGACCATTGCTCCGTCCGATCCCAATATCTTATTTGCGCTGATTGTCCGAGCCACCGATTATAACTTCCAGGGGCTGTTCCGCTCGGTTAATGGCGGAGCCAACTGGTCTCAGATCGGCAACCTTCCCGCTGACCTGTTCAGCGAGGACGGCCAAGGTCAGGGACTCTTTAACGCGTTAGTCCGCACCGACCCGCGCACGCCTGGCGTGGTCTATGCCGGAGGCGTCAAGCTGTGGCGCTCGGCGGATTTCGGAACAACCTGGGAAGATGCCAGCACGCCAGCGCGGTTGCATGAAGACCCGCGCGACATCGTGTTCGATCCTTCCGACCCGGCCACGTTCTATCTGATCGGCGACAGCGGCGTGTGGCGCACGTCCGACTCCGGGCGCAGTTTCCTCAGCATGAATCAGACGCTGGGCGTTCATCTATTCCAGTCCGTCGCACTGCATCCCACCAACCCGAATCTGGCGGTCGGAGGCACGCAGGATAACGGTACGGCACTGTATACCGGTTCCCAGTTATGGGAACAGGGTCGGCCCGGCGACTCGGGCGCAGTGTTCTATGATCGCGAGAATCCGCAGACTATCTTCACCGTGGCGCGGCGGCACTCGCTGCGCCGCTCGCTGGATGGCGGCAAGACCTTCCAGTTGATTGCGGAAGGATTAGACGGATCCGATCGCGTTCAGTTTTATCCGCCGTTTTTGGCCGACCCCTTACAGCCGTCCACTCTCTACTTCGCCACCCAACGCATCTGGCGTAGCACCAATCGCGGCGACTCCTGGACACCGTTGTCCGGCGATCTGACGGGCGGCGGGACGGCCACCATCAGTGCGCTGGCCGTGGCGCCCACCGACTCCCGCGTATTGTTTGCAGGCACCAGCAACGCCCGCGTGATGGTAACGCTCGACAGCGGAGCAACATGGCGCGCCACCGCCGCGCTGCCCAACCGCTTCGTAACCTCCCTCGCCATCGAGCCCATCATTCCGGGACGCGCCGTAGTAACTCTTTCGGGATTTGGGACCGGCCATGTATTTCGCACCTTAAATTTCGGTGATAGCTGGGTAGACATCAGTACCAACCTGCCTGACATTCCTGTCAACGCGGTGATGCTCGACGCCGTTGATTCGTCCACCATCTATGTGGGCACAGACATCGGCGTATTTGTTCGGCTGGAGGATGGCACCTGGTCGGCGATGCGCGACGGGCTGCCCAACGTGGTGGTTTTGGGCCTAGCGCAGAATCCCGCCACCGGGCTGATCGCCGCGGCCACGCATGGCCGCGGAGTATTCGCCATCTCCACCAATCAACCGGCGTTGAGCGCGCCGCGATCCGCGCTGCTCACGAATGCGGCCAGCGGTGAAGTTGCTCCGGCCACGCCGGGAATGATCAGTTCCTTGCTGGGAGCCAACATGGCTTCCACTTCCGCCGCCGTGGGCAATTCCCTGCCCCTGCCGACGGGAATGGCAGGCACTACGATTCTGGTGAATGACGTTCCCGCACCGCTGCTCTCCGTCTCCCCCACCCGGGTGGATTTCCAGATTCCCTACGGGCTGACCGGGCCATTCACTCAGATCACGGTTCGCACGAATGACGGCGAGGCAACCATGCGCGTGGCACGAGCCGATGCCAACCCCGGTATCGTAGGAGCCAGCACCGATGCGGTTACCCACGGCAACGGATCGCGAGTGAGCGAAACGGTTCCAGCGCGCGTCGGCGAGGAACTTGTTCTGTACTCCTACGGCCTTGGTTCCGTGTCCCCCGCGGTGCCAGCCGGACAGGGCGCGCCATCTTTCCCCGTCGCGCGCACAACCATCAACCCGGTCGTTCGCGTGGGCAATGCCACCGCCGAGGTGCGCTCCGCCAGCCTCGTGCCGGGGTCCGTGGGACTCTACCAGATCAATTTCACGGTGCCAGCCGGACAAACTGGCCTCCTCAGCGTTCGCCTGGATTCCGGAACACAGCCAACCAACACCGCGTTCATCAACGTCATTCCCTAAATTTTCTCCTGTGCGTGACTGAGCCGCGTGCGTCAGCGAGCGGGCCTATGGAACGCAATGCCCCGGACGCCAGGGTTTGGGTTTTGATCCGCGCATTGGAATGCAAATTTACGTTGTGATTGGGCAGGCGAAAACAGTCGCACCCGGGGGATGGGTTTTCCATTGGCCCGCTTGCTGACGCGCGCGGCACTGTGACGCGGCACTGTCGCGCACGCCATCAGGCGCGGACCAGCTTGAAGCGGCTGATCTCCGGCGGGCAATTGATGCGGATGGGCACGCCGAAGTAGCCAAGGCCGCGATTGACGTACAGATGGCAACCCGCCTCCTGGAACAGTCCGCTGACATATTGGAACTGTACCGAGGTCAGTCCCACGGTTTTCCCCGCCCACTGGAAGAAGACCACCTGGCCGCCGCCGTGCGTGTGACCGGAAAGGGTCAGCCCGATGGAGAACTCCTTGGCCAGAACTGCTGTCTTGATTTCAGCAAACGTATCCGGATGATGCGCCAGAAGCAGCGTAGGCGTTTCCGGCTGCACCTGCGCGGTCAGTTGACGAAGTTTCTCATATGTCTCTGTGCCGTGATAGGCGAAGAAACTGCCGCCATCGCGCCGCCGCACCCAGTCCATGCCCAGCACCGCCAGTTTGTCCTGCCCACGGCTCAGGTCATGGCCGCTTGCACCAATATGCAGCACCTCGTTGCGGAGCGTGCGGATGCCGATGGACTCCATGGCCTGCGCGATTCGCTCGCCGCCTCGTAAATTTCCGCGCGTGGAAGATGGGTCAGAGGACAGATCGTGATTGCCCAACACGGCAATTACTCCCAAAGGCGGCGCGCCAAGCCGTGCCCCCAGTCCCGGTGCTTGTCCTAACGACGGGCGCAGGCCCCTCAGACCTTCCAGCAAATCCGGCAAGCTGTCCATATTGCGGTCAATCAAATCACCGGTCAAAACCACCAGATCAGGCTTCAACTCATTCGCCAGGTGGACCCAATACGCGATCTCCTTGCGGCGAATGTAGGGACCGGCGTGGAGGTCGGAGAGTTGCACGATGGTCATGCCATCGAGCGAACGAGGCAGATGCGGCATGGGGATGTTCATCTCCGGCGAGATGTCCACCTCATCATCCAAAAACATCTTCGCGCTCAGTCCCAGCGTCATCGCCGGAACAATCAACCCAGGCCCGCCGGTCAGCAGGGCGCGGCGCGAAAACAGGCGGCGGGAAACGAGCGAGCCTGATGCCATGCGGTGTTGCGGCGAAGGCGGATCATTCTGCTCAGATAGCTGCTCGGGTAGCGCACCGGCGGATTGTTGGTTCGTTGAACCACGCACCCGCCGGAGCGCGCCGCGCATGGTCACCACCGCCGCCCAGACTATATAAACCGGTCCCAGCAGCAAAGTGAACAACACCGCCGAACTTTGCCACGCCACCGTGGGATAGAAGCTGAATCTCAAAAAAGTGGCGGGGAATTGATAGAGATTGTTGGATATCGAGCGGTACCAAAAAATGCTGATGGGCAAATTGATAAGCAGAATGATCGCCAGCGAGCACCACAAAATCCGTCGGCGACGCTCCGGGGCCGCCAATACACGAACGCTGCGCACCAGCGCAAAGATAGGCAGCGCATTGAATAAGATCAGAAAAAATAAAATATTTAAACGAAATCCCATGAGAATTTTCCCGTCGCAGCGATCGTCATCGCGCCGGATCAACCGCCGTCAAATGAAATGAGCACGAGGAATTATAGCAAATACACCAGCAGACTCCGCAGTACGGCGGCGCGTCGCCCCCGGCCCTTTACACCGACGACGAACGCCGAGTGATGTAAAATTGAATAGGAAAGGCGGCGCGGGTCGCCGGTCAGGTTGGCACTAAACACAAATGAATTTTTGGCGGACATTACCGAAACCCATCATGGTGCTGGCGCCGATGGCCGACGTTACGGACCCGGCCTTCCGCCGCATCATCGCCAAATACGGCAAGCCGGATGTCATGTGGACGGAGTTCGTCTCCGCCGACGGCCTGTTCAGGGGGGGAGGGGGCGGCTACCAAGGCCTGGTGAAGGACCTTGCGTATAGCGAAGCTGAACGGCCGATCGTCGCGCAGTTCTTTACAGGCATCCCCGAGATGATGCGCAAGGCAGCGGCGCTGGCGGTGGAGCTGGGTTTCGACGGTGTTGACATCAACATGGGGTGCCCCGACAAGGGCATCGTGAAGTCCGGCGCCGGTGCGCACCTGCTGCGCCACCCGAAGCTCGCGCAGGAGATTGTGCTGGCCGCGAAAGAGGGAGCTGGCGCGCTGCCGGTCTCCGTCAAGACTCGCATCGGGTGGAGCCGCGACGAACTTGAAACACTGCTGCCCGTATTGCTCGAAACCGACCCTGCGGTTATTACCATCCACGCTCGCACCCGCGATGAAATGTCGGCGGTGCCTGCGCGGTGGGAGCACGTAAAGCGCGCCGTGGAAATTCGCAACCAATCCGGACGCGAAACTCTGATCTTCGGAAATGGCGACGTCGCCTCCATCCAGGACGCTGTGGAAAAGGCAACGTTATCAGGCTGCGACGGCGTGATGCTCGGCCGCGCCATCTTCGGCAATCCGTGGCTCTTCGCAGACAGTCGTCGGAATCTTCTCAATACCACTGAAATTTGGCCCACGCCGGAAGTTAAATTGCCGGAAGAAATACTGCCTGAAGAAAAGTTGAAAGTCCTGCTGGAGCATACTTGCCTCTATGGGGAGATACTCCCGCACAAGGCATTCGCCATCATGAAGAAGCACTTCAAAGCTTACGTTTCAGGCTGGGATGGCGCCAAGGAGTTGCGGATGAAACTCATGGCCGCCAACAATGCGCGAGAGTTCGCGGCAATCCTTGAGAATTCTGTTGCAACAACCACCGCTACTGGAGGTGCGCAGTGATGCGACTCGCGCTCGTAACCAGTCTACTGCTGCTCACAATAGCGTGCCGGCAAACTTCCACTCCCCAACTGGAGACCAAGATGGTAGTTCCCAAGATCATTGATCTCACCTATGCGTTCGACGAGAAG